>PLUJ01000323.1:0-11499 GCA_003165455.1 Acidobacteriaceae bacterium
GAAGTTTCGCCAAGAGTTTGAAGCCGCCGATTCGGTTGTCGCTGCCTGCATTGGAGACGTTGGCTGTGATCGCTTACAAGCAACCAGCGACGGTACCGGAGGTTAGCGAGATTCGCGGCGTGGATTCGGGCGGCGTGATCGCTACATTGCTGGAACGCAAGCTCATTACTACTGCGGGGCGCAAGCAAGTGATTGGGCGCCCGATACTTTACAAGACAACGAAAGAATTTCTGATGCGGTTTGGATTGAAGGACGTCAACGAACTGCCCAGCATGGAAGAGTTCGAAAAGCTCGTGGCGGAATCATTCCAATCGGAATTACTTCCCGCGGAGGATACGGCCGCCGAGGTTCCGGGCACAGAGGCTCAGTTTCCCGCTGACGCAGAAGAAATTGCCGCGCCTGCGTCTCAAAAAGAGTAGCCGTGCAAATCTTATTTTGCCGACTTAGCCTTATATGCAACTTTACGGTGCGGCTCAAGCCGGCCTTATTGAAATGGAAGTTACAACATGCCTGCTGAACGTCTGCAAAAAATTATTGCTGCCGCTGGAATCGCCTCCCGCCGAAAAGCGGAGGAACTGATCAGCGCTGGACACGTGAAGGTAAATGGAACGGTGATCACAGAGCTTGGGACCAAGGCCGATCCCGATGTCGATCATATTCGCGTGGATGGGAAACTTCTGCAAGGCGCGCAAATGCATGTTTATCTGCTGCTCAACAAGCCGAAGGGGTATGTGACCACGGTGAGCGATCCGGAAAAGCGGCCTACGGTAATGCAATTAATTCGCGGCGTAAAGAAACGCGTGTATCCGGTGGGGCGCCTGGATTATGCCAGTGAGGGACTGCTGCTTTTGACTAACGATGGCACGCTGGCGAACAAATTGATGAAGGCAGCTTCGCAGGTGCCGAAAACTTACGTGGTGAAAGTTGCGGGATCGCCAAGCCCCGAATCGTTAGAGAAGCTGCGCGGCGGAGTTTCCATTCAGACCGAAGATGGAAGACGTGTGAAAACTGCTCCTGCCGGCATTCGGTTGATCAAAGAAGCTGCGAATCCGTGGTACGAGGTCACGTTGATCGAAGGCCGTAATCGAGAGATACGTCGTATGTTTGAAAAAGTTGGACACCATGTGGAGAAGATCAAGCGGGTTCGCTATGGACCGCTCACGCTGGATGTTCCGACGGGAGAATTCCGTTCGCTGAACTTGCAGGAAATCGACCGCCTTCGAACCGCGTGCAACAAACCAGCCACGGCGCGAACGAAGCCTTCAGTGGCATGATAAACCTCGAACGTAAACAAAGTCGTAGCCAAGCATGAGCCGCTTTTTTGATCTGGTATCGAAGCCTGCCCGGGACATGAGAAGACCAATCTTGTCCGGCAATGCGCCAGTCGCGATTGACCGGCCGCCACAATTGATTAAGCTGGATTCGAACGAAAATCCTTTTGGGCCATGTACACGTGCGATCGATGCGATGAGGGAAACGCTAGCCGGCACGGGATCGTATCCGGACGACGATTGCAATCTCTTGCGACGCAAACTGGCGGAACATCATGAAGTCCAGATGGAACAGGTTCTGGTGACGGCGGGCTCGACGGCGCTACTCGGCTTGTTGTGCCAAACACTGCTGGAACCGGGACTGAACGCCGTGACCAGCGAACGCTCTTTCATCGTGTATTCGATGGCCGTACAGGCGGCGGGCGGGCATTTGATTGAAGTCCCGATGCATGACGACGGTTTTGACCTAGAAGCAATTCTCGCGGCTATCGATTCGAACACCCGCATTGTCTTTATCGCCAATCCAAATAATCCGACGGGCACAATGCTGGAGTCGGAGATGGTCGATAGGTTTTTGGCGCGAGTTCCCAGTCACGTAGTGGTGCTTTTGGATGAAGCTTACTACGAATTTGCCGCGCACTTTGCCACCCTCCGAAGCGTGAAGTATTCAAATTCACTGGAGTATGTCCGCAACGGGGCGAGCGTGGTAGTGCTGCGCACGTTTTCCAAAGCGCACGGACTTGCTGGAGTTCGCGTTGGATACGGGCTTGGTCCAGCGGAGTTGCTGGGATATTGCGCGCGGATGAGGAACACGTTTTCAGTGTCATCGGTAGCGCAAGCGGCAGCATTGGCGGCATTGGACGATCACCCCCATATTCAGTCCGTGGTCGAGAATAATGCGATCCAGTCGCGGGATCTTAGCCAGGGACTCTTGGCGCTGGGATATGGCGTGGTTCCGACTTCGGCAAATTTTGTATTCTGTGATTTGCGCGAAGACGCGGCGAATTATGCCGATCGCTTGCACAAGGAGAGCATCGCGGTGCGGCCACTAGGGTCATGGGGAGCGCCGAACTGCATTCGCGTTACGATAGGCAGACCGGAGCAGAACCGAGCATTCTTGCGGGCTGCATCAGTCCTTAAGTCGGACGCCGAAAATAGAAGTGCCTCACGCTGAGACGTAACCCTCATCTGCTACTGAAACGGTAACGAGCGACTCTTCCGGATATGCAGGCAGCCCGAATTCAGGAACATCGAGACCTACCTCTTCGGCTTCAGCCGAAACACGCATACTCCTCACTTTGTTGACGCACCAAAAAACGCCATAGGTTGCCCCGAACGCCCAAACTGCATACAGGCTGGCGCCCGCGATCTGGCAAAGAAATTGTCGCGTGTCTCCGTAAAGAAGGCCCGTCACGCCTTGACCTGCGTGGCCGAGATAGGCCGCTGTGCCTACGCCATTCCATCCGGTGCCGTAAGTGCCGTCAGCGAAGATACCTACGCAGATGCCTCCGAACCAGCCACAATAGCCGTGAACTGAAATCGCACCGCATGGATCGTCGATTTTGAGCACCCGGTCGTTGAAGAGAACTCCAGCACAAACCAATACTCCGGCGAGTGCGCCAATCACGATCGCGGAGGTGGGAGTGACAAAAGCGCAACCAGCCGTGATGGCGACTAAGCCGGCGAGCATGCCGTTACAGGCCATTGCAATATCGGGCTTACCGAAAAGGAAATACCACAAGAGCATCGCCGCAGCCGAGCCTGCGACCGCTGCCAGATTGGTATTGACTGCGACCACAGAGATCCGAAGATCGGTGGCGCCAAGAGTTGAGCCGGGATTAAATCCCATCCATCCAAAAAGTAGGATGAAAGTGCCAGTGACGACGTAGACAATGTTGTGAGCAGGAAAGACGCGGACCTCGCCTCGCGGACCATACTTTCCTAAACGTGGACCTAAAATAATTGCGAGCGCCATGGCGCAGAAGCCGCCGACAGCGTGCACCACGGTTGATCCCGCGAAATCAACGTAACCGTGACCCAAATTTAAAGTGGATCCAACTTGCGAGAGCCAGCCTCCACCCCACGTCCAGCAACCGGCAATCGGGTAGAGGAGAGCTCCGATGAAGAGCTCGCAAAGCAGGAATGCCCAGAAAGTAATCCGTTCGCAAATCGCCCCCACGATGATGTAGCCGGCTGTCTCCATGAAAACCACTTCGAACAGGGTCAGGCAATTGCTGCCGGCGTCATAAGCTGGCCCAGTTAGGAAAAAACCTTTTCCGCCAATAAAGCCCCACTGGCCACTTCCGACTAGAAAATGGTTCAGGGTCGGAACCCCGCCCAGGTTTGTCGGGGCGGCATTGATGGCGACGGCTCCGAACTGAAATGCATACCCAACCGCGTAATAAGCCAGGAAGGCGAACACGTAGGCCGCGAAATTCAGCATCATCAGGTGCGCGGCATTTTTCTTTTGCACCAAGCCGCAGGTCAGCAGAGCGAAGCCCGCTTGCATGAATAGGACCAGGTAGCCGGTGTTCAAGGTCCAGGCGAAATTAGTGGCGACGCGGATATGGCCAACATCGTCTGCCAGTTTTATGGCGAGAGGTTCTTTTGCGGCTTGGGCACGGTAGTCATCGAAGGCTTTCCTGGTCTGAACATAATCGGGAACTGATTTATCCAGAGGTTCGGCCACAATGAAGGGATTCCCGGCACCATCTACAACGGAGTTCTTATCGCCAGTGATGACACCCGATGGATCAGGCTTTGGTCCGTCCTGGGCAAAACAGCGTGCTGGCGGGATTGCCAGGACTGCGACGGCCAGGAAGATTGCGGCAAAAGTTGACCACAAACGGAGACCTGGCCCGCAGGGTTTGTTCGTCATTTTCGCAGCTCCCGAGCTAATCGTTCTTGCCTTCTAAACGCTGGACATTAAACGGATGCGATCCCGGAGTCCAATTCATATTTCCTATGGCAAGGATCAGATTGGAGAATGGGTGTAATCAAAGTAAGGGTGGCATTCCAGGGTTACAGGGATAGTGGGTCTCCAGACATTTTCGGAATCGAATCAGTATCGCCGACGAGCGCAGCGAGCCGGGCAGCTCCAAACAATCCTGCATCGCTGCCTAGCAGCGCGCGGGTAATAACGGTTGTTCGTTCCGTACTTTTCGCTAGTAGAGCGTTAGCGCCCGCGTTTTTCAAATTTACAGTCGGGTGCGTTAGTACATTGTCCACCCGCGGGCTACCGGGTGCGGTGGCTGCATAGACTATGGATCGTTGTAGCACTTCTTGAAACATGCTCGGGGCAAAGGCGTCCCACGCACTCGATACGCCTCCGCCGATGACAAACATTTCCAGGTTTAAGACGTTGATCAATCCCGCGAGAAGAATACCGAGATAGCGACCGAAAGTTCGGAAGATGCGACTAGACTCTTCGTCGCCTTGAATGGCAAGGTTGTAGATCGACTTTGCACCAAACTCATCAGTGGAAGACGCAGCCTGGGCGAGCATTGGAGCTTGGCCGCGCGCGATTGCCTCCCGCGCCATCCGAATCACTGCGCTGGCGGATGCAAAGCGTTCCGCACATCCGCGGTTGCCGCAACCGCACCGAGGGCCTTCGGGCTCGACCGTGACATGGCCGAACTCTCCTGCCATGCCGTTCATGCCGTGCCAGATTCTTCCTCCCAGGACGATTCCGCCCCCGATTCCCGTGCCCAACGTTACGACTGCAGCATTCGCAACACCCTGGGCCGCGCCCAGCCACTGTTCCCCGAGAGCGGCAACATTAGCATCATTCTCCAAGACCACCCGCGCAACAAGCCGGCGCTCAATCTCAGTATGTACTGGATATTCGTCGAAACCCGGAAGATTAGCGGACTTGCGTAGCATCCCGGTGTTCAGGTCGATGATCCCGGGAATGCCGACGCCAACGCCGAGGAAGTTTTGCGAGCGTTTGTGCTTTTCAGAAAGGCGCAGAATGGCATCGCACATTTCAGTGATTACGTAATCGGGTCCGAGGGGAACTTTGGCAGGAAGTGTGATTTTATCGAGAAGGTTTCCCTGGGTCGTAATGGCGGCGACACGGAGGTTGGTGCCGCCGAGGTCGACTCCGATGGAGAAATCGGGCATGGCTCAGAAAGATTAGCAGATTCGGTGCTGCGAGACCCGTCGGCACGGATGTTCGATGAATGTGGCCTAATCCGAGGCCGTCGGATAACCGTTTGCTCGTAAATCGTCAAACTTTTACTTCTGGCATTTGGGACAGTAGTGGCTGCTGCGCCCGCCGATAACGACGCGTTTGATCGGCGTCTTGCAGACCAGGCAGGGTTCGCCTTCGCGACCGTATACGCGATGCTGTAACTGGAAGAAACCTTCGTCGCCAGAGGAATTCACATAATCCGAGATCGAGGAACCGCCTGCCGCGATGGCTTCGTGAAGTACTTCTTTCAAGGACGAGTGCAAGCGAGCGAATGGCTCGCGACTAAGAGTGGAGGCGCGGCGGCGCGGACGAATCCCGGCTCGAAAGAGGGCCTCGTCGGCGTAAATGTTTCCGACGCCCCGCAGCAATTTCTGATTGAGCAGGGCACTTTTGATCGGAGTTTTTCGCCCGCGAAAAAGGGCGACGAAAGTTCCGAGAGCGGCCTCGAGCGGCTCAGTGCCAAGAGTCTCAAAGGCGCCATTTGTGGCGACACTCAAGCGTCCGAAACGCCGCGGATCTACAAACCGCAGTTCTCTGCCAGAGGCGAGCTTCGCAATGGCATGAGTGTGCTTGAGGATTTCCGAATGCGGTTCGCAGACCTGCAACCGGCCTGTCATGCCCAGGTGTACGATCCATTGCGACTTGGTTGTTTCGGAAAGTTCAGATCTGCGACGCAGCGGCTTCGCTTTTACGGGCTTCGCCGCCCTGTGCGCTGAAGCCACAGCGTTTCGTTCGAGATCGAAGATAATGTGCTTGCCCATACGATGCACATTGAGGATCAGAGTGTTCTCAGTGGCAGCAGCGATCTCTTGCGCGGAAGATTTGAGGGTCTGCGGTTTGGAGGTTAACCAGATGGACTCGATTACATCGCCCGTGACGCGCTCGGCCAAACCGCGCGCGATAGTTTCAACTTCGGGAAGTTCGGGCATGCCTTAGTTTACAAGGCCGGCATGGGGGGCGCGAAATGAAACGCGAGCAGCGGAGGCGAGCCTCGGCGGGTCGAGTCTAGTCTTTCAGAGGCACAATCGCACGCCCATCCTGGCAGAAGGTCGCGACTTTTTGCAGATCGCCATTGGCTTGAGGCATCGTCATGACAGGACCGTAGCAATAGACTGCGTGGCCGTTAGCGGCGAAATACCAACGGCCGCCCTTGGAATGCTGTTCGACGCGGCTTAGGGGCTGCCGGACAGGCTGCTCGGAATTTGCAATCGCCATGCTGAACATCGTGGTACTTAGCAATGTCAGACTTAACAGCGTCGTTAGACTGAACATCAAGGTTAGGGTCAGGGCCTTCATGTTTGAACCTCTTTTTTGTTTCCTACAGCGTAATCAAAACGCGACGCTGATCTCCTAAATCGGAAGCAGGCATAGGCGGAAGCTGCATCTGTGGAGCAGGCTTTGCCGCCTTGCCTGTGTGGTTTTGGAGCTGGTGCTGTACTGGATGCGATGGAACTTGTTTTGACGGAACCTGGGAAGACGGAGTTTTCGATATTGGAGCCTGGGTTGACGGGAGTGTGGTCAATGGTGCCTGCGTAGACGGAGTTTCACTGGGGGACGCCAGCCCGTGGGTCAACGGAGCTTGGCCTGCCGGAGTTTGCGAGTGGCTTTGGGCTTGAGCTTGAGCTTGGGCCTGGAATTTTTCCACTTGAGCTTTGCCCTTGAGAGACCACAATTCCGTGCTGTCCACGAGCAAGACTTCAATCAGATTGTGTTGCGACTGGATGGTCTTTCCCTGCTCCACGATCAACAATGTCATCAGACCGTATGAAACCAGGAATACGACAACCAGAAGAGGCAGTGAGCTGCGTTTTTTCTTAGTGGCTACAACCGGAATCCAATCCTTATTGGCTACGTCTGACAAGTTCCACCCCTCGCCTCTTAGCGCAAGCTCATAAAGAGATGCAGCTTGTGAGCCATTGGCAGCCAAGCTTGGAAATCATTGAGATTGCTTAAGTTAAGAGATTATTTTGGGGGAGACACCACCATACCCTAGTGCAATGATATGCACATTATGAGCAAGGGAATTTGGCGTGCGCTAGCGTCCTGTCAAAACCCGTAACCGGCGCGGCTCTCCGGCTCCGCAGTCGGGGGCACGGGGTTGCGGCCCGCCGCTACTTTCCACCGATCAAGAGTTTTGCAATGGTGGCCAACTGCATATTGGATGTGCCTTCGTAGATCTTGCCAATCTTCGCGTCACGCCAGTATTTTTCCACCGGATAGTCTTTCGTGAAGCCGTAGCCACCATAGATTTCAATCGCGAGCGAAGTGACGCGCTCGGCTACCTGCGAGGCGAAAAGCTTCGTCATAGCAGCTTCTTTCACGAAGTTCACTCCCGCATCCTTCATCCGGGCAGCGTTGTAGACCATCAGCCGGGCGGCTTCAATTTCGGTGGCCATCTGAGCGATCTGGAACTGAATACCCTGGAAGTCCGCTAGAGGTTTTCCGAACTGTTTTCTTTCTTGCGCGTATTTCGCGGCAAACTCCCAAGCACCGCGGGCGACACCGATCATCTGCGCGCCGATGCCGATGCGGCCTTCGTTGAGCGTCTCGATTGCGATTTTGTAGCCTTTGCCGGGCTCCCCGATCACGTTCTCTTTAGGCACGCGGCAGTCTTCCAAAATCAATTCGCAGGTAGACGATGCGCGGATTCCGAGCTTGTCTTCTTTCTTCCCTACGGTGAATCCGGGAAAATCTTTTTCGATGAGGAATGCAGTGATGCCTTTGTACCCGGCTGACGGATCAAGCGTGGCGAAGAGGACGAACAGACCGGATTCTTTGCCGTTGGTTATCCATAACTTGCGACCGTTGATGACGTAGTCACTCCCTTTGAGCTCGGCACGGGTTTGCAGGGCGAAAGCGTCCGAGCCGGATCCGGCCTCACTCAGGGCATAGGCTCCCACAGTATCGGCGGCCATCCTGGGCAGGTAACGTTTTTTCTGCTCCGCATTGCCCCAGCGCAGAAGCGCGTTGTTAACAAGCGTATTTTGCACATCCACCACAACACCTGCCGATGCATCGACGCGCGACAATTCTTCCACCGCGAGAATGGCCTCGAAGAACTTCGCTCCGCCGCCGCCGTATTGCTCCGGGATCTCAATGCCCATCAGCCCAAGCTGGAAGAATTCCTGGATGAGCGACTTGTCGAAGACGCCCTTCTCATCCATCTCCTTCACCAGCGGACGAATTTTGTCGTCGGCAAATTGATGGATGTTATCGCGGAAGAGAATCTCATCTTCGGTGAGCGTAGTCAGGGGCGTGGGAACGGCGGCTTGGAGAATTGTGTCGGGCATGGAGACACCTTCGTAAGGAAGAGTAGCAAACCTGCAATTTTAGCACTGCCCGGTGGAGTTGGGAGGAATGCACTAACTGCGGCGCGAATGCACCAGCTTCAATGAGTCGGCCTGCAATATCCGGTGAATCTGATTACGGGCATGCACGGACCATGGTCCGGTGGTATCGAGCTTGATGTATGCTTGCCAGTGTTTCAGCGCCTTACGAGGCTCTCGAACCTTTTCGTAAGCCAGCGCGAGATTGTAGTGGGCATCGGCATAGGTGGGGGCCAACTGGACGGCCATCTTGTACGTTTTGATACCTTCCTGCACGCGTCCAGTTTCGTCGAGGACATTGCCGAGGTCGAAGTATGCGAGAGCATAGCGCGAATCTGCCTGCAGCGCGGCCCGGTAATGCTTTTCCGCGAGGGCGAAATCCTGACGATTGTAATAAAGCGTTCCCAGATTAATGTGGGCCGCGGCATGGGCAGGCTGAAACTCCAGAGCTTTTTGATAGGCGGCAAGAGCCTGAGTCTGGGTCGCAGGATCTTCTTCGAGAGCGACGCCTCGCGCAAACCAGGATGCCGCGCTTTCTTCGCAAGAAGTGGGCTCGTCTTCTGGAATCGGCGTGGTCGTTACCACATGTTCGCGAGTGGAAAAATCCATTAGAAACTGTCCGGCGATCGGCTCGAGCAATCGGCCCTCATGACGAAAAGCAACGCGATGCTTGGCCGTACAGGACGCTCCAGCTTCGAGCAGCGGATTCCCCATCCCCGCAGCTTGCTTCTGCATGGCCTCGAGCGATTGCCGAATCACTGCGGGACGAACCTTCATGGCACAGAGGTCTCGCACTTTTTTAATCTTCAGGAGATCGGCGAAAGTGTACGAAGCAGCAGCGGCGATCAGCCCCGCGCGCTCCCAGTTCGCCAACTGGCGCGCCGTAAGATGCAGAATTCTTAGTAGATCCGCTCGACTATACAAACTTCACGACCTCTCGCGCTGATTTGATTTGCGCAAGAATACATTGCGGCCATTATGCTCAACTCGAGGCCCGGAACGCAACACCAATCGCTGAGGAAAGCTGTGGAGAACCTGGTTGATTTACATGCAGCAAAAATGGTGCAGTGGAAAACGAAACCAGGATTCCTCGCCTCGGAAGGAATGACACAGCGCTTTTCGTACGGCTCGCAGTCTCTTCGATGGGAAGTCGCAAGTCGTTTGTGTACTCGTTACACCGCAACTGCCGACTGATATTCCTCGTACGTGCCTTTAAAATCCGTGACCTTGTGATCGCTCTCGAAGTGCCAGATGCGGGTTGCAACCTCGTCGATCAAATCGTGATCGTGAGTCACCAGGAATACGGTTCCCTGATAACGCTGCAAGGAAATATTTAGTGCATTGATCGCTTCGAGATCGAGGTGGTTCGTGGGTTCATCGAGAACCAGAACGTTCGGTTTTTGCAACATCAGCTTGCAGAAGAGCAGCCGCGCGGCCTCTCCACCGGAAAGGACGTTGGTGGATTTGGTAGCTTCTTCGCGTTGAAAGAGCATTTGTCCGAGCAGCCCGCGGATTTCTTCGGCGACCGCCGCAGGATTCCACTGATGCAGCCAGTCGAGAGCCGTCATGCCGCCTTCGATCAGGCCGCGATGATCCTGCGCGAAATATCCGATGGAGGCTTCGTGCCCCCAGATAACTTTTCCAGAATCGACGAATGGGCCATCGTACCCGCTGGTCTTGCGCAGCTCCGCTTCGGGCGTGGTAGGCGAATTCGCCAGCAGAGAATTGACAAGCGTGGTCTTCCCTGCTCCGTTGCGGCCCATCAGGGCGATTCTTTCGCCGCGAGTGATGCTCGCGGTGAAGTCGCGGATAACTTGCTTGTCCCCGTAAGCCTTGCTTAGGTTTTCGACTTCAAGAATATGTTTGCCGGAAGGCCGCTTCTGTTCGAACTTGATATAAGGACGCTGGATGTTCGATCTGGCCAGCTCTGTGACCTGGAGGCGCTCCACTTCTTTGCGCCGCGACTGGACTTGGCTTGAACGCGTACCTGCGGCGAAGCGGGCGATGAACTCATTTAATTGAGAAATCTTCTTCTCGCGTTGTGCGTTTTGCGATTCAATTTGCGAGCGAACTTGCGTCTTTGCAAGCACCATCTCATCGTACGATCCGGTGTAAATGATGATTGTCTCGTAGTCGATGTCAGCGATGTGGGTACAAACGCTGTTCAAGAAATGGCGGTCGTGAGAGATTGCGATGACTACGCCGTCATATTCATTTAGAAATCCCTGCAACCAGTGGATCGAATCCAAATCGAGGTTGTTGGTAGGTTCGTCGAGCAGCAGGGCTTGCGGATGTCCGAATAAAGCTTGCGCGAGAAGGACGCGAACTTTTTGTCCACCCTGGAGTTCAGACATTTTTCTGCTGTGGAGTTCTTCCGAAATATCCAGGCCATCGAGCAAGATCGCTGCATCGGCCTCGGCGGTGTAGCCATCTTCTTCGCCGACGATGCCCTCGAGTTCGCCGAGCTTCATGCCGTCTTCGTCGGTCATGTCGGGCTTTTCGTAGATCGCGTCACGCTCCTGCATCGCTTCCCAGAGGCGCTTATTCCCCATGATGACGGTGTCGACAGCAGTGAATGCGTCGAAAGCAAACTGATCCTGGCTCAACACGCCCAGCTTGCGGGGACGAACCACAGTGCCCTTTTGCGGGTCGAGTTCGCCACTTAGCAGCTTCATGAAGGTGGATTTGCCGGCGCCGTTGGGGCCGGTGA
>PLUJ01000323.1:11581-12321 GCA_003165455.1 Acidobacteriaceae bacterium
AGCTGGAGTTAATAGAATATCATGCTGGACGCTTGTAAGGCGGTCAGGCGGCTGCAGTCCACGGATCTACGAAGGCAGCGGAGACATCCTGGAAATGCGCGATGTTTCGAGTCGCCAGGATGAAGCGTCGAGAGAGCACGATTCCGGCGATCATCGTGTCACGCAGCTCACGAGGGCGGCCCTGCAATTTTCGGGAGGCCATTAAAGCACTCGCGTGTTCGGCCGCTTCGGTGTCGAAGGGAGCAATTCGATGGTCAAGCCCTTCGAGCAGCTTCTCGAAGCCCTCCGAATACAGCGTGCGGCGCTTCCCGGCTGGCATAAGGTGCAGTCCGAAGCGGATTTCAAAGACTGTCACGGACGTGGTCCAGATCGAGGCGGGAGACTGGCGATCAAGCCACGCGATTACTCTCGGCTCCGGGCTGGGTCGCATCAGTTCGGAGAGCACATTGCTATCGAGGACGATCATTCGTCGAACTTCATGGGCTCAATATCATCCCCGTGGAATTCTTCGACTACGAAATCGGGGCCGGTCTTTGGGAATAGAGCGGCGAGTTCCGTGCCGATGCCGAATTCGGATTTCTTTTCTTCCTTGTTCACTGCGGCGCGCAAAATGTCGCGGACTTCCTCTTCCATGCTGCGGCCATTGCGGCGGGCGCGACGCTGGAGGCGGGCCTTCACTGAGTTTTCTAGATTTCGAACAAGAAGCTGAGCCATCCCATACCTCGGCGTTGATATCATGA
>PLUJ01000329.1 GCA_003165455.1 Acidobacteriaceae bacterium
CACTATGGGCGAATACGGCACGCCCAATATCGACATTGAGGAGGGCTACATTACCATCGAGCACAACGGCCGCAAAGACACGCTTCCCTTCCCCAAGCAGCCGGGCTCTTTTTACCACCTTTCAAAAGTCCATGACAGTCACAACATCATGTTTGCCTGCAAGATTTGGGCCCTGCGCGCGACGGATCTTAACCAGGGTGTAGTTTACGGAACCATGACCGACGAGGTGGCATTGGACGAAGCCCTCATCAATCGCTTTGACTACGATGAAGTTTTTGGTACCGTGCTCAATCGCTTTTGTGCTCAGGCGGCCATCGGACATCCTCTCACCGTGTACGGCAAGGGCGGCCAAACCCGCGGCTTTCTCGATATCCGCGACACCGTACGCTGTGTCGAGATTGCATGTTTGAATCCCGCCAAGCGTGGTGAGTGCAGAGTCTTCAACCAGTTTACCGAGCATTTTTCGGTTCTGGATCTCGCACGATTGGTCCAGACCGCAGGGGATAAATTGGGCTTGCGGATCCAGATCGATCACCTTCCTGACCCGCGAGTCGAAGCTGAGGAACATTACTATAACGCAAAACATTCCAAACTGATTGAGCTGGGACTGGAGCCGCATCTGCTTTCCGATTCTCTTTTGGATTCGCTGATGAATGTCGCGTTGAAATATCGCGACCGAATCGATTTGAACGTCATGCTGCCGCGAATCAACTGGCGAGAGCCCTCCAATGAACGAAGATCGCAGGGCAATCGAGAGGATATCTCTGCCGCCGCGGCTCCTCTTCAGGTCGTCACGCGATCCGCCAGCAAGAATGGGGGCAATGGCCGATCGGCCACGGCGCAGAAAAACGAATTGGAAAAAGCCGAGTTGAAAACAAAGCGGAGTTGAGACAAGCGAGTTGAGGCAAACGAGTTGCGAAAAAAAAGAGTAGGAAGCTGAAGTCCGTGCTCGGGGCTGGTGGATGTGAGGCTGTATCTCAGGCAGCCGGCTCAGCGCTGCTCGCTGTCACCGGCACCAGCTTGCCATCCCGGATGTAATATTCGGCGTCGCGCCAACGTATGCTGTTGCGCGAAAAACTGGTCAGCCAGATTCCGAACGCCATTGCATCCCACACAGGAATGAGCGCTAGTTTTTTCCAGAGCGTATTTTGCTTTAGGCCCCAGATCCCAGCTGTCCAGGTCATAGCAATTCGCAGAACAGAGTAAGTCCCGATATATCCGAGCGCCACTCCCGCCGACGGGTGAATCGCGATTGCCACCAGAGACCAGGGCAACCCTTGCGTAAGTAATAACCCAAAGTGGCCCCACGGCCTCAAGTGCCGCATCACCACGATCCACCGGAGCCGCTTGTGGAAAAGCCCGCTCATGGAGCTATAATCGGCAACCGTCGAAATGGTGTACGGAAGGAGTTNNAACGTCGGCTGGACGGTTCTTAATCGCATCATAGCCGCCGAATCCTTCCAGCCGGGTTCGTGTGGTGGCGATGGTCGGCCCCAGCGCAAACTTCACTCCGTCGAGCTGCCACGCCACCAGAATGCCCACATAAAAATCGGAGAACATGCCAACCGTCTGCAGTGAGTCGGTGAAGGTCTTATCGTCTATCGGCGCATAGAAGCACGTGACCGCCCCCACCTTAGGATCGGCCAAGGGAGCCACCACGCTGCGCAGGTAATCCGGCTTCACGCGCACATCGCTATCGCTGATCACAACCACTTCGTGCTGAGCTTCGCTCACCAGCCGCGCCAACTTGACTACCTTATCGTTCGACCCAATTCCTCCCGCTCCAAATATCACGCGAATGTGACGGTCCGGAAAATCCCGCGCCAGCCGTTCCAGCGCCGGAACCGCCGGGTCGTCCGCGTCGCCAACGCAGAACAGCACTTCATATTCCGGATAATCCTGCGTGCAGAAGCTCACGAAATTTTCGTAAGCATCGGGGTCCAGCCCCCGAATTGGCTTCAGATTACTTACCGGCGGCGTGAACGACGGGTCCGTCGCAGGCCGCGATAGGCTGCGCCCGAAAAATCTCCATGTGCTAAATAGCCCGAGTAAGTAATAAACAAACGGGATGGCAGCGACAGCCAGAACCACATACCGAATCATGGAAATCATCGCGGCTCGCCCGCGGAAGACGAACACCGCGAAAAACTATCCGACCAACGTTGCCCTTCGCTGTTTGTGAATTCTCGGCAGCCTATACAATTGATTAGTGGGATTTCGTGCGGCATTTCGGGGATTGGATGTTTTAATCAACAGCTAAGTACCGATTCTCTCCTTGTCGAGCATAGCAAAAATCCTCTTGCATTCGAAACTGGCCAACCGGATTCAATTCCGATTTACACCGAATACGTCTTTAAGCGAGTCGTCGAAGCTGACCTGCCCTTGCAAATCCTCGTCAAATTGCCCAATCTGTCTTAGCAATCCGATATACCCATTTCACTTCATATGCACGTCTCTTTCTATTCTGCTAGAAAAGTAAGATACCGTTCAGAAGGAGACCTGTTTGCCGCTTAACGAGGATGCGCTTTGGTATAAGGACGCGGTCATCTACCAGGTGCACGTGCGCACTTTCCAGGATAGCAACGGCGATGGCATCGGCGACTTCCAGGGACTGGAACAAAAGCTCGGATATTTGCAGGAACTCGGCATCAACGCCATCTGGCTGATGCCATTTTTTCCCTCGCCCTTGCGTGACGATGGCTACGATATCGCGGATTACTGCTCCGTCCACTCCAGCTATGGAACGCTTGAAGATTTTCGCAAGCTGTTGGAGTCCGCCCATCATCGCGGCATTCGCATCATCATCGAGATGGTGCTGAATCATACCTCCGATCAGCATCCCTGGTTTCAGGAATCCCGCAGCTCCACCGATAACCCGCGTCGCGACTGGTATGTGTGGAGCGATACCGACAACCGATACAAAGGAACACGAATCATTTTTCTGGATACCGAAAAATCCAATTGGGCCTGGGACCCGATTTCCAAAGCCTACTATTGGCACCGTTTCTTCAGTCACCAGCCCGATCTCAATTATGACAACCCCGCCGTCCGCGAGCAGATGTGGCAAGTCATGAGCTTCTGGCTTGAGATGGGAGTCGATGGATTCCGGCTGGACGCCGTGCCCTACCTGGTGGAGCGCGAAGGCACCCACTGCGAGAATCTGCCTGAGACTCACGCAGTACTAAAAGATTTACGGCGTCGGCTCGACGAGCAGTATCCCGGCAGAATGCTGCTTGCGGAAGCCAATCAGTGGCCTACCGACCTTCGGCCTTATTTCGGCGATGGAGATGAGTTCCATATGGCTTTTCACTTCCCTTTAATGCCCAGAATGTTCATGGGGTTGAAGCTGGAAGACCGCAAACCGATTACCGAAATTCTGCAGCAGACTCCGGAAATTCCCGCCACCTGCCAATGGTCATTATTTCTCCGAAACCATGACGAACTCACGCTCGAGATGGTCACGGACATGGAACGCGATTATATGTACGACTCCTATGCGGAAGACAAGACCATGCGGATTAATCTTGGAATTCGCCGCCGGCTTGCGCCACTGCTGCAGAACGACCGCAGGCGCATCGAACTGATGAACGGCATGCTGATGTCGTTGCCCGGCACTCCCATCATTTATTACGGCGATGAAATTGGCATGGGCGACAATATTAATCTGGGCGACCGCAACGGCGTACGCACTCCCATGCAATGGAGCGGCGGATGGGATGCCGGTTTTTCAACAGCCGAACCCGACCGCCTCTATGCTCCGCTTATCCAAAACCCGGTTTACGGCTATCCAGCGGTGAACGTTTTGTCGCAAATCGGCAGCGATCACTCGCTCCTTCGCTGGATGCAACGCATCATACTGGTGCGCAGATCAAGCGCCGTGTTCGGTCGCGGATCGATCGAATTCATCCATCCCGCGAATCACCGGATCTTGGCCTATATACGACGCCTGGGAAACGAAGCGGTGCTGGCGGTAAACAATCTTTCAGGAGCGGCGCAGGCGGTCGAACTGGACATGCGGAAGTACAAGGGCAACATTTTGATCGAAATGTTTGGCAAGAACATATTCCCCCGTGTCAGCGACCAGCCTTATTTGCTCACGATGGGACCATACCAGTTTTATTGGTTCAAGCTGCGGCGAGTCTAGCGGCTCCGGAAAGCGAGTGCTCACCATAAAAACGATCACCATACAAACAACTTGACCACCATACAGAAGACGAAACCACTAGCGGATATGCAACGATAATTCGTACGGAGACCAAATTGGCAGAGGAAAACCTGCTCACCGATGATTTTGTGCGCCAACTCATCAATGTCGGCGAAGTCGACATCCTCGTGGGCTTGCCGACCTATAACAACGCAAAAACCATCGGCGCCGTCGTTCAGTCGGTTCAGAGCGGCATCCTGCGCTGGTTTCCTCGCGAACGCGCGGTGATCATCAACGCCGATGGTGGATCGCGCGACGGCACACCTGGATTGGTTACAGGCGTCTCGATCGATGACATGCGTCCCGTTGCCTCCATGAACGCGCTGCGCACGCTGCACTCCATCAGCACTCAATACGCCAACACCCCGGCGAACGGCGTTGCGCTACGCAGCATTCTTGCAGCCGCCGAATTACTTCGCGCCAAGGCCTGCGTCGTAATCTCCCCGGATTCGGAAAATATTGAGGGCGAATGGCTGTGGAGGTTGTTGCGTCCCGTTTATAAGGATGGATTCGACTTCGTCACGCCCACCTATCACCGCCACAAATTTGATGGTCTCCTCGTAACCAATCTCCTGTATCCCATGACCCGCGCGCTTTACGGCCTGCGAATCCGCGAGCCCTACACCAGCGAATACGGATTTTCCGGCAATCTTGGCTCGCAATTTTTGGCACGCAATCCATGGGAGGACAAGTCAAATGACTCTTGGGGAGAACTGCGCTTCACTCTGGAAGCCATCCGCGAACGCTCCCGCATCTGCCAGGCCTTCCTGGGAAACAAGCATCATGTAGAACGGCGCCCTTCCGATCTGGTGCCGGCGCTCAGACAAACTGTAGGCCCGTTGTTCTCTGCCCTGGATTCCGATTTCTCGATCTGGAGTTCTGTAACCGGATCTCAGCCCATCGGCACCACGGGACCCGACTCACCCGAGCTTTTGGAACCGGTGCGGGTCAACCGCAAACGTTTGCGCGAGATGTTTTCCAGCGGCGTCGCCGATTTGTCCTCCGTATTTCAAAGCATTCTTGCGGCCTCAACTTTGTCGGAACTGCAGAGGATCGCCCGCCAAAGCGAAACGGAGTTCGAGTATTCGGCGGAACTGTGGGTGAGAACGGTCTACGAGTTCGCCGCTTCTTACCGGAAATCCGTCATCAACCGGGATCATATTATTCAGGCGCTGGCACCGCTTTTTCGCGGACGCGCTTTCACTTTTATTACCGAGAATCGTAATGGATCCGCCGCCGACGTCGAGAACAACATCGAAAGTTTATGTCTTGAATTCGAACGATTGAAACCATATCTGCTGCAGATGTGGAGATCGGGACAGTGAGGCCCATATGCGCGAACTAATCATCGCCGAACTCAGTCAGGTACTCGAGGAGATGGCGCGGGGATTCGCCCACTACTTGCCGCGGCTCATCGTGATGCTCATCCTTGCCTTGGCGGGATGGCTGATCGCCTATGTCGCGAAAATAATCCTGCGGAGTATTCTGCGGCTCATACAGTTTGACCGCCTCTCGGAAAATGCGGGAGCCTCTCAACTGTTGAACAAAGCCGCCCTTCCATCGGCCACCGAAGTCTTGAGCCGGTTCGTCTTCTGGGTAGTTTGGCTGGGCTTCATTCTGCTCGGCGTAAGCGTCCTCGGAATTCTCGGGCTGCAAGAGCAAGTCGCTAAATTCTTTATCTTCCTTCCCCGCCTCTTCGTCGCAATGTTCATCTTTTTCTTCGGATTGCTCGCAGCCACATTTTTCTCGCGCGCCGTTCTGCTGGCTTCCGTCAATGCAAATGTTCCATCGCCTCGCTTCCTCAGCCTGGCCGTGCGTACCGTTATCATCGTCTTTGTGCTGTCGATTGTCTTCGAAGAGCTGGGACTCGCCGAGCAGACCATGCTTGTAGCTTTCGGCATCGTCTTCGGCGCGCTCATGCTCGGCCTGGCCATCGCATTCGGCCTCGGCGGAAGAGATTTGGCGCAAGCCTTCCTGGAAAGACGGTTCCTTCGCATTTCCAAGGATGAGAACGAGGACGAACTTTCACCGCTCTAACGGGAACCCATGCGCGTCCGGCTTTAGGATGATTTTCGACGATGCTGTTCAACGGTCGTAAAGCACCGTCAACTCCCGCAGTCTGTCGCTGAGATTCTTCGTAAGAGCCCCTGCGCGATAGCGCCACTTCCAATTTCCACTCAGCGTCCCCGGCAAGTTCATCCGCGCCTCGTTGCCAAGTCCAAGCACATCCTGCAGAGGAACAATGGCAATCTCCGCCACCGAAGCCATCACAGTGCGAATGAAAACCCAATTCACCGGCTCGTTTTCAAATCCCAAATAAGCCCGGGTAAATTCGCGCTCTTTCCGGATATCCTCGGCCGTCCGAGTGCTCTCGCCGATACCCGCACTTGTCCACCAACCCACGGTTGTGTCGTTATCGTGGCCGCCAGTGTAAGCCACCAGTTCCCGTGAATAATTATGCGGGCGAAAGCTTGGACCCTGCGGATCGTTTCCGAATGCGAATTGCAGCAGGCTCATCCCCGGGAAGCCAAATTCTTGGCGAAGCGCCTCAACCTCCGGCGTAATCACTCCCAGATTTTCGGCAACGAACGGCAATTCTTTGAGTTCGTTTTTCACCGCTCGAAATAACTCCGGCCCCGGCCCCTTCACCCACTTCCCTCCCTGCGCCGTCAAAGCCGTCGCCGGAACTTCCCAAAAAGCTTCGAAGCCGCGGAAGTGATCCAGTCGCACCATATCGAATCGCTGCAGCGACGCTCGAAACCGCTCAATCCACCACCGATGCCCGGTCGCGGCCGATACATCCCAGCGATAAAGCGGATTCCCCCAAAGCTGCCCCGTGGCGCTAAAGTAATCCGGCGGAACGCCCGCCACAGCCGTCGGCCTGGAGTCTTCGTTCAGCCGAAATAGTTCCGGATGCGCCCAAACATCGGCGCTGTCATGCGCAACATAAATCGGAACGTCACCCATCACGCGAATTCCACGTGCGCCGCAGTACGCCTTTAACGCCGACCATTGACAATAAAATTCGTATTGCGCAAACTTGTGAACAGCAATCTGCGATGCCAACCTCGCGCGCCACTCCTCCAGCGCCGCCGCTTCTCTCTTGCGAATTTCCCCATCCCAATCCGCCCACACCGCATCCTTGTATTCCGCCTTGCAGGCCATGAACAACGCATAATCATCCAACCAATCGGCATTGTTCTTGCAGAACTTTTCGAAGCGCTCCTTTTCCTCCCGCTCCGCATCGGAAAAAAATGCTCTCGCCGCTTTTGAAATCAACTCCCCCTTGCCGCGGATCACACTTCCATAATCGACGTAGTCCTCGCGCAGCACCGGTGCCTGCGCTAAGTCTTGCGCCGACAGCAATCTCTGCTCCCTCAGGGCCTCCAGGTCAATGAGCAGCGGATTACCGGCGAACGCTGAGAATAGTTGGTAGGGAGAGTCCCCATATCCCGTCGGCCCCAGCGGCAGAACTTGCCATATCTTCTGCCCCGCTTCGGCAAGAAAATCAACGAACTCATACGCCTGCCTGCCCAAGTCCCCAATGCCGACGCCGCCAGGCAATGACGTGACATGTAAAAGAATTCCACTCGATCGCGGAAAGATGGAAGAGTTCACTTTGCTTTGGAGTATGAGTGCGCCAGGAGGGTTGCGAGGCGCGATAAAAATCCCATGTTAATCGTAACTATTCAATGTTGGTGGGCAGTGCAGGATTCAATCCACCACAACTGAAATATCCTACGAAATCGGGATTTTTGATTTGGCGTGCGTTTCAGGCAGAACCGCGTTCCAGTCGTTTCCAGCGCAATCCACCCGAAACCAATGATACTGTAGCAGAATTGTTCACGGAATTGTTCACGAAATCAGTATTAGGGTAAGTGAAAACCAGAATCCTAGAGGTAGCACAACTCCTGACCGCTAATGACGTCGCAAATTTGCTGAATTGCCATCTTGAAACCCTTTACATTTGGGTGAAGCAAGGCAAAATCGCATGCGTCCGCACTGGACGCAATTTAAAATTTCACCCTCAACATTTACAGGAGTACTTTGACCGCCAGAGCCGAGGCTGAGAAGCCATCATCCCGGCAGCTATATTTGGAACTTTGGAAACCGAAGGAGTGCCCGTATCCATTCTTCACACGCCCTACCCGCAGGTATGGATGAAACAGTTTTAAACCTTATGCTTGAGATCCCGAATTTTGCACAGAAGCCATTCTTTGCGAATTCGGCTATCCAGAGAAGAAAATCCTCCCTCAGGATGTTTCGAAGGTGCAGGCAGCCTTTTGGACCAAGCAGGTACCGAGATGATTGAAATCCAACTGAGGTCGTGACCGCAGCCTCTTTGCACGCTTATGGGATGGTCTTTGGCGATGCCGACTTCCATCTGCCAGCATCGTCACGATTTGCTCTGGCTTGTACCTCTTGATTGGCATGACCCGCTTTTCCTCCAAGTGGATTCTCTCTCAT
>PLUJ01000277.1 GCA_003165455.1 Acidobacteriaceae bacterium
TGCATGTTTATGGCGAGCTGGCGGATGATGCGCGGCATGAACTGGTGCAGCATGTGGCGCGGTGTGGGGAGTGTGCGGCGGAGTTGAAGGCGGCGCAGGAATTTCATGCGCTGATGACGCAGGATCGCGCGGAGGAGCCGACGCCGAATTTGCTGGCGGCATCGCGCATGCGACTGCAGGAGGCGCTGGAGACGGCGGAGCAGGGCGGATTCTGGGGACGGGTGGCGTTCGATCCGGCGAACTNNCGAACTGGCTGCGGCAGGTGCGATTCTCGCCGGCGTTGGCGTCGGTGATTTTGATTGCCGGCTTTGCGGGTGGAGTGGGCACGACTTATAAAGTGTTCGAGCGTGAGGCGCCGAGTTTGAACGGCGGAGCGGGAGCGGCTCCCGCGGAGGCTTCGATTACGGGGATCCGTTCGATCACGCAGGAACCGGGCGGCAAGGAGATCAACATCAAGTACGACACGGTTTCAATGCAGCAGGCGGAGGGATCGCTGAACGNNGGTTTGCGGCGCAGAACAATTACAACTCCGGGGTGCGCATGGATTCGGTGGATTTGCTGACGAAAAAGGCGCAGGTTTCCGGAGTGCGCGATGCGTTGGTGTATGCGCTGAGGTACGACTCGAATCCGGGCGTACGGCTGAAGGCGCTGGATGGCTTGGGAAGTTTTGTGAAGGACGATGTACGGGTGCGGGACGTGATTCTGGAGGCGCTGGTGAATGATTCGTGCCCGGGAGTGCGGACAGAGGCGCTGCATTTGATTGATCCGGTGAAGGCCGATGGCAGCGTGCNNTGCTGGCGCAGTTGCCGGAGATCGACTAGGGATGGTCAGGCGCTTCAACAGAGAATCTAAAGCCCACGTCTTTATTGGCGGCGGGCGGTACAGCAAAGGCGAATTCCGTTCGAGGCATTTTGAGAATTGTTCGCAAGGAAGCGGGGTGGTTGCTATGAGACGTTCGCCACAAATCGTCTGGTTGATCGGAATACTGATGGCAATTGCGCCACTGGCGGTGGGGCAGGAAGGACAAATCTCCCGCGAGGGCGGGGGCTGGAGCCAGGTATTCACGGGATCGATGTCGGGGGTGAAGAATCTGCGGGTCAAGCTGGATATGAGTTCCGTGGTGCTGCGAGGCGGACATCAGCCGGGGATCGACTACAACCTGCGCTTGCGTTCGCGGAATTCGTCGGAGGAAGAGGCGCGGCGGCAATTTCAGGCGTACAAGATCACGTCGTATGTGAAAGGCGATACGGCGTGGGTCGTGGGAGAGTGGCAGGGAAATCACAGCTACCATATGGGGTCGGCGAGGCTGACGGTGAATACGCGATCGGAGCGCAACGTATCGGGCGAGCTGGTGATTAATGTCCCGCGGGAAATGGAATTGGTCAAGATTGAAACCGGCGGGGGAAATGTGGATACCGTGGGTGTGTCCGGACGCGTGGAAGCGGAGACCGGGGGCGGCAGTATGCGGCTGGATGACGTCGGCGGCGGAGCGAGAGCGGAGACCGGCGGAGGTTCGATCAGCGCGGGCACCGTTAGTGGAGACATCAGCCTGCATACGGGCGGAGGTTCGATCGAAGTAGATCGTGCGAATGGGCAACTGGTGGCGGAGACGGGCGGAGGCAGTGTGGAAATTAATTCCGTCACGCAGGGAGCGCAGGTTGAAACGGGCGGGGGCGCCATCGAGATGCATCAGTGCGGAGGGAAAGTAAAAGTTTCCACCGGTGGGGGCAACATCGACCTGGGAGACATTGGCGGGGCCGCGGAAATTCAGACGGGCGGAGGGACGATCCATCTGGCATCGGCGAAGGGGCCGGTGGAGGCGCGTACGGCGGGAGGCGGGGTTGAGCTTAACGGAGTTCCTTCGGCACGGGTCGAGACGGGTGCTGGAGGGATCGTCGTCAAGCTGGTGAAGACGGGAGCGGCGGCGGCCGATACGCGGCTGGAAACTTCAGCCGGCGACATCACGGTTTACATTGCCGCGGATGTTGCGATTGCGGTGCGGGCGAGCGTGGATCTGGGGAACGGGCACCATATTACGTCTGACTTTCCGGACATTCATGTGGCGAGCGAAGGCAATCAATGGGGGCCGAGAACGTTGAATGCAGAGGGAAAACTGAACGGCGGCGGCCCGTTGTTGAAAGTCCGGACCACGACGGGTGACATCACCTTCAAGCGTGCGAATTAGAAGACGAGACATGCGGGATGAAAGTTTCACGAAATTGGGCTGGAACATTCGGGAGGCTGACTATGCGTAAATATATTTTGACGACGATTGCCATGCTGCCGCTGTTGTTTACGGGATCGGAAGCGGCACAGCGATGGACGGGCGATGCCCCACAGCCGGTCACGATTATCAGCGAGGACTCGGACTCCGGAGGCTATCTGGGAGTGGAGGCGGTGGATATTACGCCCGAGCGGCTGGGCGCGTTGAAGCTGAAAGAAGAAAAAGGCGTGGAAGTAACGATGGTGGATCAGGATGCTCCGGCGAGCAAGGCGGGAATCAAGGAGCACGACGTTATTCTGACGTTTAACGGCACGAGTGTGGAGAGCAAATCGCAACTGCATCGGATTGTGCGGGAAACGCCCGCGGGGCGGGTGGTCACGTTGGGAATTAGCCGCGATGGGCAGCCGATGACGATTAAGGTGCAACTCGCGGATAACACCAAGGAATGGACGACGGACAGGAGTTTCAATTTCCAAATTCCGAACATCCCGAAGATTCCGCCGATTCCGAACCTGCCGGATTTCGATATTCCGAATATTGGGGTAGTGTACGTGCATTCCTCCATGCGGAGCGGGCTGATGGTGGAGAATCTTACGCCGCAGTTACGCGATTTTTTTGGTGCGAAAAATGGAAATGGAATTCTGGTGCGATCGGTGGAAAAGGGCAGTCGCGCGGAGAAGGCTGGAGTCCACGCCGGGGATGTGATCGTTCGCGTAGGAGACCAACCCGTGCATGACACGAGCGATTTCACGCATGCGTTACATGGTCACGGATCGGGATCGGTGGGGCTGAGCGTGATCCGCGATAAGAGAGAACAGACTCTTACGCTGACTTTGCCGGAGCAGAAAGATTCCGGAGCGGTGATCGAAGAAGGATTGGAGGCACCTGAACTGGACTCGGAGACGCGAGATCAACTCAGAGAGTTGCGGGACGAATTGGCGAAGCTTCAGCCGCAGATGGAGTTAGCGAAAGAAGAAGCAATGAAATCCGTAGCGGAGTTCGAAAAGGCTGGCAGGGAGCAGCACAAGGTCATTAAAGAACAGGGTGAAAAGGTCAAGAACGAAGTGGGCGAGAAGGCCTTGCGTGAAGTGCAAAAGCAGATGGAACGACTCCGCCGCCAGATGCAAGGGGATCTACTGGATATTTAGTTGCGAGCACCGACCGTTTGGCCGGAGGCGAGCGTCGCCAGGCAGACTCGGTTTCGACCCGACTGTTTTGCAGAATACAGAGCGGTATCGGCCGCTCTGACCAAGTCATCCCGAGTGGCACCATGCTCAGGAAGGACGGCGGTTCCGGCGCTGATGGTGATGGTCCGCGGGACTCCGGGAAACTGCCAGCCGGCTACGGCTTTCTTTAATTTTTCCGCAACGCCCAAGGCTTCCTCGGCGTTGACTTGTGCCAACAAAATGGCGAATTCCTCGCCGCCGTAACGGCAAACCACGTCCATCTTGCGAAGTTGCTGATGAAACAATGAAGAGACCTGGCGGAGCACTTCATCTCCGAGCAGATGCCCGAACTCGTCATTGAGGCGTTTGAACTGATCGATGTCAGCCATGATGACGGCCATACCGCTTCCGTAGCGGCGAGCGCGTTCGATTTCTTCGATGATGCGCAGTTCAAAAAATCGGCGATTGAAAATACCGGTGAGACCGTCGAGATAGGCGAGTTGCTTTACGCGCTCGACGTAGTGTGCGTTTTGGATTGCGGTTGCACAGATATCCGCTACAGATTCCAGGGACTGCTGGTCTCCGTCGCGAAAAGCATCCGTCTTGTCGCTATCCAGAGCCAATACTCCGAGAGTCTGGCCGAAGGAAATCAGAGGAATGCAGAGTCGCGAAGCGGACTCGGTAAAGAACTTCGCACTCTCGGGGACGCTGGACAGATCGCTTTCCATGGAGGTCCGGCTATCCGCAAGAACGACGACCCAGGGATCGCTGGTGGCAGCGAATCGGCCGCCTACGGGGATGCGCGGCGTTAAACTTCCGTGGTGGGCTCGCAGCACCAAATCGTGATCTTCGCGCAGTAAAAGGGATACGTGAGAAACGCGAAAGGCGTCCTGAATAAGGCCGCAGACTTTCCCGAGCAGATCTTCCAGATCCAAAACCGCAGTGGTCTGTTGCGCGATGGCATTGATGGCCTGCAGCTGGCGGGCCCGCTGTTGCTCGAGCGAGTACAACCGCGCGTTCTGCAGAGCCATCGACGCCTGCGTGGAAAACAGCGTGAGTAAATCGATGGTCTCTGGATCGAAATGGTTGAGGCGGTCGCTTTGACAGTCGAGTACGCCGACCATTTCGTCGCGAACCATCAAAGGGATGGCGAGTTCGGAACGAGTCGATTTCGCGGAGCAGATGTAGTGAGGGTCAGTGCTGACATCCGGGGAGTACACCGGGCGTTTTTTGTTAGCGGCGGTTCCGGTTATGCCCTGGCCGAGAGACCAGCGGATCTTGTCCTGACCTTCATCCCAGCCGATTTGAGAGCGGACGTACAACTCCTGGGACCGCTGATCGAGCAGCAGAATCGCCACATTCCTGAGATGAAAATAGTC
Organism: Acidobacteriaceae bacterium; assembly: GCA_003165455.1. Lineage (GTDB taxonomy): Bacteria > Acidobacteriota > Terriglobia > Terriglobales > Acidobacteriaceae > Sulfotelmatobacter. The sequence continues at coordinate 4,770 of PLUJ01000277.1, forward strand.
ATGCGCGATGGCCAGGATGCGCTGCAACACTTCGTCCAGATCGAAGGTAGACAGCACCGCCTGCCCTGCATCGTACAGGACCGCAATCTTATCCATAGATCAGGGACAATCCTAACCCGAACACGGCGGTTGCGAAGGTGCCGAAAGTAACCAGGCTAGTCACAAGAAGTTGTTTTATTTCTGTGAGTTGGCTTTCCGAATGAATACGTAAAAAATGAGGCAGAAGAAGAAATCCACAATCAGGCCGGCATCCATTTGAAAAGGCCGGTGTCGGGGGAGTAGCAGGTGAGATGCGAGCAGAAAGTAGGTCAAATTGCCCAGAATGATGGCGAATAGAGCTTGAAGAAAATTACTCAGCACAACTGAATTAGACGCCAGTTTCAGAGCTCCGGAGTGGGAAAAGGGCTCAAGTCGAGTGATTTGCGGGAAAAGGCGGTAAACTTTAATATTGAGCGGCGCAAAATGCTGGTGGAGATCGCCAAACCGGTGAGCTTCATTTTCTGCATTCTCTCTTTGTACTCGGTATTCCATACGGCCTTCCTGGTTCCGGCCAGCGATTTACATCAGAGGATTTACGATTCTTTGGCTGTGCTTGCGCTGTCGGCTGCAATTTCCTTCCTTAGCGGGCTGAGCTTTCGCGCAACTGAGCCCGAGCCTCAGAATTCACAACTTCGGCTCACCGCCACCCTTCCCGTCAAATTGTTTTTCTGGGGCGCAGGCGCAATGTTCGTTCTCTTCGTAGTGTCCTGGTACCTGGAAACCTACTGCGTGTTCTATCGCGATATCCGTTTCTGAAGACGACAGGCATCGCCATCGTGATTGAGCAAAGGGAAAGTTTCGTCCAGACGGGTGGGGTATGCTGGAAAAGCCCAGATGCTTGAATTAACAACGCCGGTGCAGTATGTCAAAGGAGTGGGTCCGAAGCTGGCGGAGATTCTCGCCACGAAGGGCATTACGACCGTCGGCGAGTTGCTGCTTTACATTCCGTTTCGTTATGAAGACCGGCTGAATCCGCGCGGGATTGGGGAATTGCGTCCCGGGGAAATGGCAACGGTAATCGGCGAGGTGCGAAACTCTGGCCTGTTTCGGACGCGCCGCATGCCGATCTTTCAGCTGACCGTTGGCCAGGGACGGGCCAAACTGCGCTGCCTGTGGTTCAATGCCACGTACTTGCAAGACAAGTTTAAGCCGGGCCAACTGATCGCACTCTACGGGAAGGTGGAGCAGGATCCGAAGAGCGGCGAGCTGCAGATTATTCAACCGCAGGTTGAGATGCTGGGCGACGCCGATGCAGAGGGAGCTGAAGACAAGGCGGCGACATCGTTAGAGGTGGGCCGAATTGTGCCGATTTACGAATCGGCGGGGCAAGGGCGCGTTACCACGCGGTGGTTTCGGCGGATTATCCGAAAGACATTGGAGGATCTGACGCCGGAGCTGGCCGAAACGATTCCGGCGGTTGTTCGGGAGCGGTTGGCGCTGGTTTCTCCGCGGGAGGCGTTGTGGAAGGTGCATTGGCCGGAAGCGGGCGAGAGTCTTGCCGATTTGCAATCGTCGCGGACGCCGGCACATATTCGCCTGATTTTCGAGGAGCTGTTTTTTATCGAGCTGGGATTGGAAATGAAACGCCGCCAACTGAAGGCGGAAAGCGGAATTGCCTTTTGCCTGGATGACCGGGTGCGGCAGGCGATCAAGAAGATNNATGCGGCGTTTGCTGCAGGGGGACGTGGGCTCGGGGAAGACTATCGTTAGCTTTCAGGCGGCGATTATCGCGATTGAGAATGGATATCAAGTGGCGTTGATGGCGCCGACGGAGATCCTGGCGCAGCAGCATTATTTTTCCGCGCGAAGGATTCTGGAAAATGCGGGCTACCGGATCGTGATGCTGACTGGATCTTTGGAAGCGGACCGCAAGCGCGAAGTCCGCCGCCATATCTCGCAGGGAAATGCGCAGCTTGTAATTGGCACGCATGCGTTGCTGGAAGAAAAGGTTGAGTTTGCGAAGCCGGGATTGGTGATTGTGGACGAGCAACATCGGTTTGGAGTTTTGCAGAGGCTGAAGTTGATGAAGAAATCGGGTGACGATAGCGAAGCCAGCCGAGCTTCGCTCGACCGGACGGGCGAGGGCGCCCGTCCCCACACAAGCTCTGCCGAGCCCGACGTTCTTGTCATGACCGCTACGCCCATCCCGCGCACGCTTGCACTCACGTTGTATGGCGATCTCGATATCAGCGTGCTCGACGAACTTCCTCCGGGGCGGACGCCGATTGTGACTAGAAGGATTACGGACGAGCGCTCGCCGGAAGTGTGGGAGTTCGTGCGCAAGCAAGTTGCGGCGGGGCATCAGGTGTATGTGGTGTATCCGGTTATTGCGGAGAGCGAGGAGAATGAGCTGAAGGCTGCGGTGAAAATGTACCGGGAGTTGAGCGGGAAAATCTTCGCCGAGCTGAAGGTCGGGCTGCTGCACGGGCGTCTGGATGCCGATTTGAAAGATCAGGTGATGCGGAGATTCCAGAACGGCGAGTTGCAGATTCTGGTTGCGACCACGGTGATTGAAGTTGGCGTGGATGTGCCGAACGCAACCGTGATGGTGATTGAACATGCGGAACGGTTCGGGTTGGCGCAGCTTCACCAGTTGCGCGGGCGAATTGGGCGGGGAGCGGCGAAGTCGTTTTGCATATTGATGACCGGCGGGAAAGTCACCGAAGAGGGCGAGCGCAGGCTCGACGCCATGGTGCGAACCAACGACGGCTTCGAGATTGCGGAATTGGATTTAGAGCTTCGCGGGCCGGGAGAATTTTTTGGCACGCGCCAGGCAGGGATGCCGAACTTCCGAGTAGCCAACCTGATTCGCGACCGGCAACTGTTGGAGTTGGCAAAGCGAGAGGCTGCCGCCGTGATGGAAGGACCGAACTCCGAAGTTACGCAGGTAGAAATCAGCCGGGCTCTGGTGGCATTGCGCATGCGCTGGCAACGTACCTACGGTCTGGTTGAAGTGGGATGAACAAGTTTACGAACTGGTAGAATCGAACAGATGGCAGGGCCTTCCCAACTGGTTCAGATCGAGCTCGGGACGCCGGCGCGGGTGCCGAAGCCGGAGTGGCTGCGTGCCAAGGCTCCGGTGGGGGACAACTTTCACGAGCTGAAAAAACTGGCGCGTGGGTTGGGGTTGCACACGGTTTGTGAGTCGGCGCAGTGCCCGAATATTGGGGAATGCTGGAATCACAAGACGGCGACTTTCATGCTTTTAGGCGATATCTGCACCAGGCGGTGCGGATTTTGCGCCGTACCGAAGGGTCGTCCGGAGGCGATTGACTGGGATGAACCGCGGCGAGTGGCCGAGGCTGTGGCAACGTTAGGATTGAAACACGCCGTCATTACCAGCGTGAATCGCGACGATGACAATGTGGGAGGGGCGAAAGTTTTTGCGGAGACGATTCGCGAGATCCGCGAGTTGATTTCCGACTGCCGCATTGAAGTGCTGATTCCGGACTTTCAAGGGTTGGAAGAGCCACTGAAGATCGTGCTGGACGCACGGCCTGACGTTCTGAACCACAATACGGAGACGGTGCCGCGTCTCTACCGTGCGGTGCGATCCGGAGCGCGTTATCAGCGTAGTTTGGATCTGCTGGAGAATGCGAAGAAGTTTTCCCCGGGGATGGTGACGAAGAGTGGCGTGATGGTGGGACTGGGAGAATCGACGCCGGAATTGATTGAAGTATTTCGCGATTTAGGCGGCTGCGGAGTCGATATTCTTACTGTCGGGCAGTATTTGCGGCCTTCGCGGGACCATCTGCCGATTGCGCGTTTCTACACTCCGGAGGAATTTCACGGGCTGCGGGACGAAGCGTTACGTTTTGGCTTCCGCCATGTGGAATCCGGGCCGATGGTGCGTTCCAGCTATCATGCGCACGAGCAGGCCGAGTCGACTGCAGGTGCGAGAGTCGTTTCTTAGAACTGAATGGCCGCGGGCGCTATGAGTTCTCAGAAAATGTGCATCTTGATGGTGAGATACTTTTTGGGGTTTTGGCGGAAGGCATCCACCAGATTTCTGGACTCAACCAGCACTTGGTTGGCGTTGTTGTAAAGAGTTTCATCCTTCAGGAATCTTCCCGCAGTACCCTGGCCCGCTTCCAGCGTAGTTGTGATCGCTTCCAGTTTGGAAATCGTGGTCTCGATCTTGTTCGCCAGTTCCTGATCCTTCGTTAGTTTGCCCAGGGTCCCGCGGCCTGCATTAATGTCGACGCTGACTTGCTTCAGATTCGCGATGGTGTCATTGGCATTGTCGTAAAGGGATGGATCTTTCAGGAGCTTTCCGGCCGTACCTTTGCCAGCCTGCAGGTCGTCGGCGACGGCGTTGATCTTATCCAGCGTGGCGACAAATTTTTCGTAGGCGTCGTTATTGTTGATGAGCTTCCCGAGGCTGCCTCGTCCCTTGGCAATGTCATCCACAACAGACTGGAACTGGGCAACAGTCTGGGAAAGCCGGTCGTAGAGGGTGGGATCGTAGATCAACTTTCCGATCGAACCTTTGCCGCTTTCCGCGAAGGCGAGGATGCGGTCGGCGCGCTTTAGCAAGGCGTCCATATTTTGCAGAGTGCTTTGGCTGGCGCTGACCACTTCGTTGAAATCGGGATGGATGTGCGTGGGAAGAACATCGCCGTCCTGGACCACGGGCCCCACGGCTTGCGAACTATCGATGTCGAGGTAAGTTTCTCCCAGAACTCCGGCGGTGTCGAGAGCGGTGACGGAGTCGCGGCGAAGATCGAAATTATACTTGGTGCTCACCTTCATGATCACTTCGACGGGAGTGAGCTGCTTATCTTTATCGGGAACGACGCGAATGACTGTAACGTTGCCAACATCCACGCCAGCCAGCCGCACGGGCGCGCCCTGGCGCAAGCCGCTTGCGTTGTCGAAGTAGGAGACCAGAGTGATTCGCTTATTGAAGAAACCACCGGATCCGGACATCAGGAAAAGCAGGAACACCAGTGTAAGACTGGCGACAATCACCGTAATGCCAACACGAAGCTGTGACCACTTCAACTGCTTTTGACTCGGCAAAAGACTCCCTCACCCTTCGCGCCATCCGGGCCGCCGCGGACGCAAGATACTCCGCCCCTTGGCAGCATCATAACAAAATGGCGGCCAGTGTCCCATTAGAATAGGGTCACCGGGCGGTGCGATACAATCCTCACGCAGAAACTTTGCAAGGGACGGCAATTTGGATCACTTGAGTGACATCGAAGTGCGAGTGCTGGGGGCGTTGATCGAAAAGGATATTACGACGCCCGATTATTACCCTTTGTCGCTCAACGCGCTGGTGAATGCCTGCAATCAGAAAAATAATCGCGAACCAGTGATGACGGTCGATGAAGACTCCGTAAGCCATGCGCTGGGCACGCTGCAAGAGAAGCGCATGGCGGGGCCAGCCAGCGGCGCGGACAGCCGGGTAACGAAATACGAACACCGGCTTCAGGAAGTTTTTAATTTCGACCGTCGTGAGATCGCCGTGCTGTGCGTGCTTCTGCTTCGCGGTCCACAAACTCCGGGAGAGCTGCGGGGGCGCACGGAGCGCATGTACCGCTTTGAAGCGTTGGAGGATGTGACCTCAACCCTCGACCGGCTTAATCAGCGCCAGCCGCCGCTGGCTGCGGTCCTGCCGCGGCAGCCGGGAACCAAAGAGTCGCGGTACATGCAGCTTTTTTCGGGAGATGCGCCTCCGGCGGAAGAGTTTCATCCACGGCTGGCAACATCTTCGGTTCATGGAGAGGACCGAGTTTCTCGTCTTGAAAGCGAAGTGGCGGAGTTGAAGAGGGAAGTTGCGGAGATGCGCGAGCAATTGGCGGCTTTCCGGCGACAATTCGAGTAATCGGCCTAGGCTATGTGCCGCAGGATGAAGCCGTCAAGTACGCGCTATCGCTCGGCGTTCTGGACGCCTTCACAATCGGAGCGGAAGGCAAGGGCAGCTGGAAGATTTGATCCGGCGCATCGCGGCTGCGTACGTTCGGAGTTAGGATAGGTTCGCAGTCAGGCTTACATCCGCAAAATACAACAGGGCTGAACTCAAGAGTTCAGCCCTCCACCTTTAGCTTAGCCTGATCCACCTTAGCAACGTTTGAAAACCGACTTAAGGCCTGTGTGGAGTCAGGTCGCAGGCGTGGCGTACTTCATCCAAATTCAGGCCTGCGGGTGAGAACTCGGCGATTGCATAGCCGGTTCTGGTTCTGACTTCTACGTTGAAGACCTCAGCTCCGAGCGCGCCACGCACCGTGCCTTTATCCATGGAGAGGAAGCGGCCGCGCACCCAGTTCCAGCCTTTGTGATCGTGGCTTCCATCGATGCGCACCATGACTTCCATCTTCGGCTGGCCCCAGAAGCCGGGGTAATCCGGATGTCCTAAGCGACCGCCGGGATTGAAGTCGGCATACTGATACTTGCCATTGCTGCAGATGAGTTCGACGCGAGGCTTGTAATCGGGGTCTTCCCGCAGAAAGTTGTTCGAAAGCAATTCGAACCGGGCTTTTTTCGCACCGGTCATCTTGTCTTCCGAACGAAACTCCATCCACTTGCCACCGGCGCTGACGCCATCTTGTTCGTCCTGATACGGACTCATGGCACCCTGTTGGGCAAAGGATGAAACGGCCATCAGGATCAAGCCGGTGAACATGGCGACGGCAGCCATTCCGAGACGATGGGATTTATTCAACTGGCGCAATATTCTCAAGATTTCCTCCAACTCGAAACATTCCTATCAACATTGAACCCGGAAATCGTACAAGAGTTGCACGGAGTGTGCCAAATAAGCGTTAGCGCAACAGAACTGTTTACTGCACGGGAATGACAAAACTTTACTAATGGGTATCAATTTTGAGGTCGATATAAACCTGGGGACGATCGTCAAACTGGCTGACCGAGCGGGTGTCACTTTTGCGCTGGTCATACTGAGCGTACACTTCGTAATCCACGTTGGAAAGTCCTGGGAAACGGTAGGTGCCGTCCTGACCAACAATGTACGTTTTGATGCCGTGAGTGCGAGTGTTGGTTAAATAGACGACCGCACTCACCACGGGATTATCGTGCTGATCGAGTACCTTTCCGGAAAGCAACCGGCCTTGGGCTCTATCTTTTTGGGCGAAAGCCACCATCCCGGTGCCGCTCATCACGACTAGAAGGACGCAGCAAAGCACTGTGGAGACGGGGTGGCGGGGCGATTTTAGAATCGTTCGATGCATAGCTTCGTTGTTAATTTATGGCCGCTACTGAGCCAGATGCAGACCGATATCCACGCGTTCATCATACTCCACGTGAACCGGTACATCTTCCTGCAGATGCACGGGATGACCGTCCTGAGTTTTCACGCCTTTCAAATCGGCAGTCACAATGTAATCATTTTTGCCGGCAGGGACACGCTGCGCGAACTCTCCGGCATGGTCGGAAAAGAGCTCCCACTTTGGCTTCTTTCCGGAAGCACTATGAATGATGACCTTCACGCCGTAGGCGGCGCGATTGTCCGGTCCCCAGACGGTGCCGAAAATCAGGGCATAGGGGTCGGAAGGTTTAAGTTTTTTGCTCGCGGGAGCGGCGTTGGCTTGCGGCGGAAAGTGCGGATAGAAAACAGAGACAAGGATCAGGAGAAGGAGCAGAAAATATCGAGCAGGCGGAAGAAGACGGCAAGCCCTACGCGTCGTCACCGTCTTCCGCCTCCACTTCTGCTTCCTCTTCCACGTAGCCTTCTTCGACCGCCTTAAGTTCCAGCGGGCTAGTGGTGATCACTTCGAAATCCGTGCCGCATTCCGGACAGGAAACGATTTCACCTTCGTCAACTTCTTCTTCTTCCACATCCAGATTGGTTTCGCATTCAGGACAAAGAACCATGATTCCTCCACTTCCATTCGGTACCAACGTTAGATACCACTGATAATATTTAGATTCTTCCCCCGCGAAGGTCAAGGGGGCGAGTGCTGTAGACCACAAGAATAGTTTTTTTCGGGAAAAGAGCCGCCGACCTTGACATTTCGTCCGCCGGAGCTTACATGATTTCAGGTTCGAGGAAAACACGTTTACTACTTGAGACCGTATGTCTCGTATTGAGCTTCTGCGCGGCGGTGCGTTTAGCCGGTGCGCAGACGGATTCGAAGATTTCCGTGCCGGGTGGTGGCGCGAGCATGGAGGCCGACCCACGCATTGCGGCCGCGCTGCAGCGGGTTTCAGCGGAGCACATTCGCGCTGACATCGAAAAGCAGGTGAGCTTCGGCACGCGGTCGACGATCTCCGATCAAGATCGCGCCGCGATTGCGGATGGGCACGGAATTGGCGCGGCCAGAGAATGGATCAAGTCAGAGTTCGAACGCTATTCCAAGGACTGTGGCGGCTGCCTGGAAGTTAAGACTGACAGCTTTACCGAGCCGGTTGCAGATCGCATTCCCCAGCCCACAGAAATTACGAATGTTTACGCGGTGCTAAAAGGCACCGACGNNGTGCTGGTGACCGGGCACTACGATTCGCGCAACAGCGATACGTTCGATACGAAAGGCGATGCTCCGGGCGCGAATGATGACGGCAGCGGAACCGCCGTCAGCCTGGAGTGCGCACGCGTTCTGAGCAAGCTGAAATTTCCGGCTACGATTATTTTTTTGACGGTGGCGGGCGAGGAGCAAGGGCTCAACGGCAGTCAACACTTTGCCAGGATGGCTAAAGCACGAGGCTGGGACATCGAGGCGGTGCTGAATAATGACATCGTGGGCGGAGATAAAAGCGCGGAGCAGGACCATTCCGTCGTCAGGGTATTTTCCGAGGGGGTGCCGTCCGCGGCCACTGAACAGGACGTCCGGCAAATTCGCAGCCTTGGCGGAGAGAACGATTCGGCTTCCCGGCAGTTGGCGCGATATATCGCCGAGGTGGACGGAGCTTATGGCCCCGGCGTAAAGGCAATGCCAGTATTCCGTCCGGACCGCTATCTGCGCGGGGGCGATCATTCTTCCTTCAACGAACAAGGGTTTGCCGCAGTGCGCTTCACTGAATACCGGGAGGATTTCCATCATCAGCACCAAAACGTTCGAACCGAGGACGGCATCGAATATGGCGATCTGCCAAAGTTTGTGGATTTTGATTACGTCGCGCGGGTTGCGCGCCTGAATGCGGCAACGCTGGCTTCGTTGGCGTCAGCGCCTGCGCCCCCGGCGAATGTGCATCTGCTCACCCAGAATTTAGAGAATGACTCTGCGCTTACGTGGGAAAACTCCCCGGGTGGGTTGGCGGCGGGGTATGAGATTGTGTGGCGCGCCACGATGAGTCCGGAATGGGAACATGCGGAGAAAGTTGGGAACGTGACTCGCGCAACTTTGAAACTTTCGAAAGACAATGTCATCTTTGCAGTACGGGCTTTTGACGCCCAGGGACACCGGAGTTTGGCGGTGGTGCCGGTTCCGGAGCGCTAGATTGGCATACCGGTGCGCTAGATTGGTGCGGCGAGCAACCTGATACCATGAACGTTACGCTGTTTTCACTGCGAATGAGGCCTAGGCTGTGGCGATGAATCGCGGACGTACGATCTCCCTGAGCTTGCCTCCTTTCACCCATTGGGTGAAACGGTTGATCCTGACCTACGCCGGGATTTATCTGCTGATGGCGATCCTGGGAGTGGTCTCGCCTTACGCGCATGAGTGGGTCAGTGTTTATCTCAGCTTGATTCCGAAGCTGGTGGTGCATGGAATGTTGTGGCAGCTGGTCACTTATTCCTTCCTGCACTTTCAATTGCTGCATTTCCTTTTTAACGCACTGGCGCTGTGGATGTTTGGTTCGCAGATCGAGAGCGATTGGGGATCGAAGCGGTTTTTGGAGTTTTACTTTTTCTGTACGGTCGCGGCCGCCCTGACCACAGTAGCAGTGAGCTACGTGCATCTGCCAGGCATGTCGCCGGAGACGATGACGATTGGGGCTTCCGGCGGAATCTATGGATTACTGGTCGCTTTCGGCGTGTTGTATGGCGAGAGCGAAATCATGATGTTTCCGCTGCCTTTCATGGTCAAGGCCAAGTATTTTATATGGGGAATCGTTTTTCTGACGCTGGTGGGAGCGATCCAGGAGACCGGCGGGGTGGCCAACTTTGCGCATCTTGGCGGATTGCTGTTCGGCTATTTGTATTTGAAATTCCTGCCGCGGAAAGGCCTGGTGTTCGCCGGTTCGGAGCGCTACTTTAGCATGCGCAACGATTATTACCGCTGGAAGCGACGCCGCACCGCGCGAAAGTTCGAAGTCTACATGCAGAAGCATGACCGGAAAGTCGAGTTCGACGAACACGGCAATTACATTCCGCCGGATGATGACCCGCGCAAAGGAAATGGCGGGTCGAAGTCGGGATGGGTGAACTGAGATTCATCCCTTGGGGCGCAAACTTCGTAACGGTCCCTTTTCGCGACATGCTCTCAATCCCTTGGGTTCGAGTCCTTAGTCAGGCTTCCTGGCACTGAGTGGTCCCATCACGAAGATCGTGTTGCCCGAAGGATCGAGCAGGTCGAACGTACGAGCACCCCACGCCTCGTCCCGTGGCGATCGAAGAACGGTCACTTTTGCGCTCCACTCGCGGTAGTAGGCATCGGCGTCGTCCACCTGGAGCGACACGCAGGCATCTCGGCCATGACCTTCCATTGGACAATCGAGCATCAATTGGATTGTTCCGCGCTCAAGGCCGATTAGTCCCGACTGGCCGTCCTTCGAAGCTTCGAATGTAATACGAAAACCCAGGCCGTCGACATAGAACGCTTTTGCACCCGCCAAGTCGTTGGTTGGAAGAATCGGTACCGCCCGTTCCATGAAACCAGCATACCCCGTATGTACCGCGCGGTACCACTTTCGCTCTTCACGCCACTGTGTTCGAAGCGCTGGAATAAGACTGGCTCATGGCAAAGGGATAGTTTCGCGGCGGCTTATTTTGCTTGCAGCGAACGAAACGTTCCGGGGGGTGTCTCTACAGAAGATTATCAAATTGCTTTAGGATTTCTGCCGGTAGTTCGGGGCGCTTCGTCTTTCCCTTGAATCCCAGATCGTGTCCGGCGCCCTCGACTTGCATCAATTTAGTTTTGGCCGGAATCAGTTTCAAGGCTTTTTCGATTTCTTCAATCGAGCCAAAGGGATCGCGTGTGCCCTGCACAAACAGAGTTGGAGTGTTCAGCGTAAAAAAATGCTGGGTGCGACGTTGGTCCGGTTTACGCGGCGGATGCAGAGGATAGGACATCAAGAGCAGGGCCGGAATTGGGTCGGGGTCATGTTTAGCCGCAGGCGCTTCTGTATGTTCGGCGCACAGCATGCTGGCTTGCCGTCCGCCGTAGGAATGGCCTCCGAGGAAGACTGGACCCTCCGCCAAATTTCTCAGCGCCGCGACGGCGTTCTTCAGTCCGGCGCGGTCGCGTTTGCCATCATACGGAGCCGGCGGCCCGTAGGAACGATCTTGACGGAATGGCAAGTCGCAGCGCAGGACGAAAAATCCTACCTGGGTAAAAGTTTCCGCCAACGCAATCAGTAGAGGCGCCTGGCAATTTGAGCCTGCGCCGTGCGTGAGAACAATCCCTTTGCCGCTGGGAGTGTCCGGACGATGCAAGAAACCGCGAACAAATGGGTCGACGGTCACGTCGGTAAAGATTCTCGGATTCGATTCGACTGTCACTCCGACACACCAAACTCTGCCAGCTTCTCGTAAACTTTCAGGATCTTGATCTCATTTCCCAGGCGAGACCAACAGCGCAGCACTTCAGGATCTTCCTGAGCGGCGCTTCGAGCCTGTTCGGAATTCCAGTAGCGCAGCAGCACATACTCAGAGTCGCCGCTGCGGTAGAGAAGATCGCGGCCATACTCTTTTCTGGAAACGATGGCGTTGAGTTCGCGAATAGTTTTAAGCGAAGCGGCCTCCATTTGCGGAAGAGGCTCCCAGATCGCGATCGATAGGTACTCCTGCGACATTCCGCGATTATAGCTTCTGGGGAGTTTTGTTGCGTTTGGCTTTCGGCGGAATCGGGTCTGCAGCTTCTTCGGCAGTGACCGTGTGCAGGCGCATGAAGTTGGTGGACCCGGAGGACTGGCGGGTTCCGGCAACCACGCCGAGGACATCGCCGGACCGCAGCAGGTGTCGATTTAATAATTCCCCTTCGGCGACCCGCACCATATGTTCGGAGGAGAGCGCGGGCGCGCACTTCATGGGATGCGCGCCCCAGTATAGGTTCGTGCGCTGGGCAACGGTGGGGTTTGCCGTAAACGCGTAGATGGGAGCCTGCGGGCGGTACTTTGAAATCATGCGCGCGGTATTGCCGGTTTCGGTGAACACGGCGATCGCACCCATGGGAAGGTCTTCGGCGGCGTGGGCAATCGATTCGCAGATGGTTTCGGCAATGGAGAGGCCGCGGCGGTCGCGACGCCGGGGCTGGGTGAACTCTCCCATATTGCTTTCGGCTTCGACGACAATGCGCGACATCATGGCGACGGCTTCGCGGGGGTATCGCCCGCTGGCGGTTTCGGCGGAGAGCATCACGGCATCGGTACCGTCGAAGATGGCGTTGGCTACGTCGCTGGCTTCGGCGCGGGTGGGGCGCGGATTCTCGATCATCGACTCGAGCATCTGCGTGGCNNATCGCCGCGAGCCACCATTACGCCATCGGCAGCCTCCAGAATTGCTTCGAGATTGTCGATGGCTTGCGGCTTTTCCAGCTTGGCGATGACCGGCGTGTCATTCGCCCGGCCGTGGCTGGCGATAATATCCTTCACCATTTGGACATCGGCGGCCGTTCGCACAAAAGAGAGCGCGAGTACATCGACGCCGTGTTCCAAACCAAATTCCAAATCCTTGCGGTCCTTCTCCGTCATGGCGGGAATCGAAAGCGCGATACCTGGCAGGTTAATTCCCTTGTGCTCGCCGAGCATTCCACCATTCAAAATGTCGCAAACCACATCCTTGCCGCGCACGGTGCGGACGCGCAGCTCGATGAGGCCATCGCATAAAAGAATGCGCGCACCGGTGGAAACTTCCCGTGCCAGGTCGGGGAAGGTGGTGGAAATGTGCGAGGCTGTCCCGGAAATATCGCGCGGAGTGATCACAACGGTTGAACCGCTTTTCAGGAGGACCGGTTGGTGGCGAGCCAGGCGTCCCGTACGGATCTTGGGGCCTTGCAGATCCTGGAGGATGCAGACGGTACGGTTTTCTTTTTCGGCGGAGCGACGGAGACGTTCGATGTTGCGGGCGTGATTTGAATGTGATCCGTGAGAAAAATTCAGGCGGGCGACGTCCATGCCAAGGCGGAGAAGATCGCGCATGACGGCCTCGGAGTGGCAGGATGGGCCGATGGTGCAGATGATTTTGGCGCGGCGATAGGCGGCAACATGCGGTGCATCCAAGGAACTTTGAGTTGCGGGTGGCGAATGACCTTTGGCGAGTTCTTGTTTGTCAGGTTTCATGAATAAGAATCAGATCGACTTGATGGGAAGACTGATTGTAAATGGTGCCGTAAGCTTTTTCAGCCATCTTCAGGCGTTGGCAGCTGGTGCTCGCAGGAGGAAGCTCCCGACAGATTAGATATCGGCAGATTCATCAATGTTCTGCAATGCGATTCGCTGCGGTGGAGTCACTTAGGCTCTGGGGTGACTGATCGCGGTCAATTCTCTCCCCAGCATCGCCCGCGGGAACAGCATGGCGTTGAACTCCGCTCCGACGAGAACAATCAGTGAAATCATGTACATCCAAACCAGCAGGGCAATCGCCGCGCCCAGCGATCCGTAGATAACGCCGTAATCGCCGTAATGCTGTAAATAGAAGCCGAACAGCAACGTGGAGGAGAACCATAAGCCAGTGGCGAGCGTTGCGCCCGGGATGACGCTATGCCAGGGCTGGGTGCGCGGAACCGCATTGTGATAGATGAGAGCGATCACGGCAATGCTGGTGAGGGTTGCGATGAGCCAGCGGATCGTTGTCCACATCAAGAGAATATAGGCGCTGAATTCATGCGCCGTATAGAACAGGATGGTGGTTTCGATCTTGCTGCCGAAAGCCACCAGTAGGGTGGAAAATGTCATGGGAACAAGAGCGAAGATGACCAGCAAGAATGAAATCATCCGCTCCTTCACCAAACCCCAGATTTTCGGCAATTCGTAACAGCGGCGGAAGCCTTCCATCCAGGAGATCATCACGCCGGAGCCGGTCCACAAGGTCAGCAGGGACGCGGTGATGAGCAGGCTCACCGGGCGTTGCCCTGCGCTTCGCAAAAAATTCATTGCCGTGTTGCTTCCCGCCGGCAAAATACGCGATAAGGCATAGGAGACTTCCCGCAGGTAGGGCGCGCCCTTGCGCGAAGTGGCCAGCACCGATCCCACTACCAGCAACGCCGGGAAGAAAGTAAGAATCAAGGAATAGGCGGAAGCCTTGGCAATAGAAAAGGCGTCGTGCTGGAAAGCACGCCACAGGGCCAGCCGCAATAGGCGCAGGAAGCGAAGCATCGCTGGCCCTAGCTTAGGGCCGACAGGGGCAGGACGCAAACAAGGAAGTTCGGCAGGTTCCTCGAAGGGTAATCGCTGTGGGTTTGCGTGCATCGGATAAAAGGAAGCGACCCAAACGCGCGATTATTGTGGCGCAAAGAATGCGCCACGTCGCGCGGCTCGCCCAGATCCTTCGCTGCGCAAAAACGCTTGCTCAGGATGACAA
>PLUJ01000247.1 GCA_003165455.1 Acidobacteriaceae bacterium
CCTTATAGACCACTCCCATGCCGCCGCCGCCAAGCTTTTCGACGGTTCGGTAGTGTGAAATAGTTTGCCCGATCACTGGAGAAGAATCCTACGTGGGCGTGTTGGGCAAGTCAACGAACGGGGCGGGCTGGCCCGCTCATATCCGCTCGATGGTCACCTTCTTCACCACCACATCTTTATTCGGCTTATCTTGCCGCCCGCGCGGGACTGCGGAAATCTTGGTGACAACATCCTGCCCTTCGACCACTTCGCCGAAAATTGTGTGCTTGCCGGTCAGCCAGGTCGTCGGCGCGACGGTGATGAAAAATTGCGAGCCGTTGGTGTTGGGGCCGGCGTTGGCCATCGCGAGTTTTCCCGCCTTGTCGAGCTTGTGAGGCGAGCCTTTGGTCTCGTCTTCGAATTGGTAACCGGGGCCTCCCATACCGGTGCCTTGAGGATCGCCACCCTGGATCATGAAGTCGGGGATCACGCGATGGAAGATCGTGCTGTCATAAAGGGGATCTTTGGATTTCTTGCCGGTGCTGGGATGCTTCCATTCACGTTTGCCTTCGGCTAATTCCACAAAGTTGGCTACGGTTTTGGGCGCATCTTTCTCGAACAAACGGCAAACGATGGTTCCTTCGGATGTGTCAAAAATGGCGTAGGTTCCCGCTGCACGGCTCATAGATGTATTTTTCTCCTTAAGTTGATAGCCTCTGATTCTAACAGGAGCGAAATAAAACTGGCTGCGAAAACCTGGCCGCGGAGATGATCGCGGCGCGGTATATTCTTTCCGAGCCTGTCTCTTCTAAGCTTATTGTGGTCGAAGGTATTCTATGAAGAAGTCCCGCGTCTCGAGACCTTGATTAGATTCTAGATCTTGCTCCAGCGGCGCATCAACGAACGGATCGCCAAAATTAATTCGGACTCGAAGGCGCCGCGCTTGCGGGCTTCTTTGCCGGAGTCGCAGGTTTAGCCGCTGCAACCGCGCCGCGAACAATCGTGACCTTAATGATCTTCACCGGACGAAATGGACGGTCATTGCTGGGGTCGGTGGCCATGTCGTGCGAAATGTGTTTGACCAGCGCCACCGTGGCGTCGTCACACTGGCCGAAGATGGTGTAGTTCCCGTTGAGGTGCGGCGTAGCTACTTCGGTGATGAAGAACTGCGACCCGTTGGTGTCGGGTCCGGAGTTGGCATAAGCCAAGCGTCCGGGCTTGTCGAACAAGAGATCGGAAGACACTTCGTTCTTGAATTTGTATCCGGGGTCGCCGGTGCCGTTGCCCGCGGGGTCGCCGCCCTGGATCATGAAGTCCGGAATCACACGATGGAAGATGGTGCCGTTGTAGAGTGGCACACCGTGTTTGGTGGCTCCGCTGCCCGGGTTCTTCCAGTCTTTGGTCCCGGTGGCAAGGCCGATGAAGTTAGCGACTCCGATGGGAGCTTTGTCAGGGAACAGAGTGCAGGTCATTTTGCCCACCGTGGTCTCAATCACCGCAGTAGGTTGACCGGTTGCCACGTGGTGGACGGGCGGCTTGGCCGTAGTCGCCGGTTTGGACGCGGGTGCAGCAGGGGTGCCCGATTGTGCCCAAACGGCGAGCGCAGCCGTTGAAAGGATAACGGAGACTAAGAAGGCATTACGCATAATTGCTCCTTGCATATGCACTTAGGACTTTGTGGTTTCCGCAACGTTGCATTGTACGATAGAGTCAGCATCAATGGGACTGCGCTTGCATTTCGCGGCTGACGGCTTCGACTTGGCGGAAAACACGCAGAAGGTTGCCGCCAAGAATCTTCTTGATATCGTCGGCGCTATATCCGCGATCAAGCAGCGCTTGGGTGATCTTGGGCAGGTCGGCGGCGGAATCCATACCTTGAGGTGTGGCGCCGCTGACGCCATCGAAGTCGGAGCCCAGGCCAACGTGCTCCACGCCGGCGACTTTGGCGATGTGATCGATGTGATCGATCAGCGATTTGAAGGGTGGACGCGGAATCTTCGCCATCCACTCGCGCTCAATGCGGTCCACTTCAATGTAGTTGACCGGTTTCCCCTGTGCTTTGAGTGAGTCGATGTATTTCTGAATGGCGTCCGCTTGTTCCTTGGACTGTGCAGCGTTGGCCTTCCGGTACGATTCATCGTCGAATCCGGAGAAGAAGTTGACCTGTACGACGCCGCCGTTCTTGGCGACCGCGCGAAGCATGTCGTCCGTCATATTCCGCGGGGCATTCACCAAAGCCCGGGCCGAGGAGTGTGAGGCAATCACCGGAGCTTTGGTCGTGGCAATTGCATCCCAGAAAGTTTTATCGGCGACGTGGGAGATATCGACCATCATGCCCAGGCGGTTCATCTCCAAAACGACTTGCTTGCCGAAATCCGTCAATCCATTGTGATGCTGAATCTTTGCGTCGTCGATATCGCCGGAAGAATCGGCCCACTCGTTCGTATTTGACCACGAAAGCGTCATGTAGCGTACGCCGAGACGGTAATAATCGCGCAGCAGGTGCATATCGTTTTCAATGGAATGACCGCCTTCAATTCCCATGAGCGCCGCCAGTTTGTGTTCGCGGTGAGCCCGTTCGATGTCGGCAACGGAAAAAGCCATCATCATCCGATCCGGATGATGCGCCGCCTGCTCGTACACCGAGTCGATCAAATCGAAGGTGTGCTGTGCGAAGTGCCCCTGATTGGTTTCCGGGTCGACCCAGATGGAAAAAAATTCTGCGCCGAGACCGCCGCTGCGTGCTTTATCGAGGCTGAGATGACCAACATCTTTGGGATCGGTCGAGCCAATGTCGAAACCTTCGTCAAGAAAACGCTGGGGCGTATCGGCGTGCGTGTCGACAACGATGGCTGACTCCTGAATGGCGCGCGCCCTAGCACTCACAGGAGGCCCGGATGGGTCTGAGGATTGGGCTGTGCCGGAGGAGACGGCAAGAAGCAAGCATGAATGCAAGAGCAGGAGGAACCGAGTCATAGGGTTTGTGCGTCGATGCAAGGCCGATCGAACGCGAGCACGATTGTACCGCAATCAACATCTTGGACTGAATTCAGTACTACATCCTTAGTCGGCTTGTGCTAATACAAGAAAATGCTTCCCGGCTTTAGGCGGGAAGCATCGTCAACCCAGCTTTTTATGTACCTCGGTTACTGCTTTTCATCGATATATGTCGAAATTCTTCCGGTTTGCTTGTTGTCCACGACCTCCGTCAACTTTCCGCTGGCCGAGACGGAAATCTTAGCCACACTATAAACCTTCCCATCGCGATGTAATGTTACTTCAATCGCACCCTCGCCCAGTTTCTTAACCGAGACCGCGTAATTACCATATATACCCTTGACCGGCGACTCTGCGCTGCCGAACTTGGCCATCCAGCTTTCGCCGGTCGGCGTCGACATGCTCACCTCATCGCCGGAGACCTTCCAGGTGGTGGTCAGTCCAGCGGTATCTTCGTTGACATTCTGAATGCGCCACGAGCCGGAGGTCGCATTCGAGCCGGCAGAACCTTTAGCAACCCGCCTGAACTTGGCTTCCGACTTGTAGGGCTGACTGCCGTCGGCGGGATAGCTGGTGCCATCGATGGTAAGCATCTTCCCATCCGCAGAGACCTTCCGGGTTGAATCGCTCGTTGGCTTACCGCTTTTTTTCAGGACGACGTGAATCGTGTTCGGGTCCACCACCTGTACCGAGACGGTGTCATACGTCTGACCGGTGACAGCCTGGTCTTGGCCGTCGGCTTTGACATTGATTTTGGGCACGCAGCTTTCGCAGTCATACATGTCATTGTTAACCGAAAACATGTATGGTTTTTGCGACAGCTTGGACTCGGCCATGTTGGTCTTCCAAGTGCCGTCGAACGGGCTTTGGCCTAACATCAGAAGAGGGAACAAACACACAACCCCGCAGAGTAGCTTCTTCATGCTTATCTCCTATTCCTCAATCTTGTTGGAAATGCAGACACACTATACGCTTTACGGCGGCATCGGGCCAAGCACGTTTGCGTTAGCGGGTGCGCCATTCCCTCGGCTCCAATCGGTACAGGCTCTTTCACGGCCATCCGCGCTGTTTGCGAATGAGTGGGATCGGACACTAAGTTGTATAGGTGCGAGGGCGAATCATGAAAGCGATTCAGCGAAGGGCCGTGAGCGCCCGCTGCACACAGGCTTCCAGCGGTTCGCTAGTGTCGATCACAGTCTTGGGCAGAGTGATTACTTCGAAGCGGGATTTAACGTCGAGATAGAGTTGAACGCTTCGGTTCTCGGCCGCATGCGGAATGGATTGATCATCGAGACGCCGTCTGGAAAGTTTTTCTGGGCAGATGCATTCAAGAATGCGCCACGTCTGGTGCAGCGAATCGACAACCTTCAGAACGTTGTCGATCTGATACCGGCGGGAGAAGGGGCGTCCATCCAGGAAGAGGAAGCGATCAGGATCGTGACGCAAGAGGTTTTCGGCGACCTCCAGCATGATATGCATGCAGAAATCGTCTTGCACAGATGAGTATTCGATTTCCTTCGCGGAAAAAAGCGTGTGGCGAATCTCGTCTTTGCTGAGCACACGGCCGGACGTGCAGGCAGCCAGTTCGCGCGAGAGCGTGGTTTTGCCGGTGCCGGGAAGGCCCGCCATCAGGACGATCATGTTAGGACGCCATGCTAGGAAATCCTGCTAAGCAGATTACACGACGAGGAAAGGCAGCGCCGTCTTAGTTTACAGTCACCGCATCCGCCGTTACGGTGGCAGGTTCGGGGCGATCTTGTTCGGGACGAGCCAACGGTTCGGGACGATCCATGGGAATGATGTCCTGGGTTTCACGCCAGTCCGCATAGCGGCCGGACACCATGATGTGATACANNCCAGGCCGAGCGCCTTCATGTAGAAGAGATAATGCTCCATCCAATGAATCTGCTCGTTGGTCATGCCGCGGCGTTGCAAATCGACCGTAAGACCAGCGAGATGGGACGAAGCAGTGTCGCCATCGGCGGGTGCGGCATTGCGATTATGGCGGCGAAGTTTTTTCTGAAGCTTAACGGTGCGAACCGCCGAGTTGACCTGGATCTGCTGATGAAAACGATGATAGTAGGCCTGCGATAGATCCTGCACAAAGTCACGAGTCCAGGGACGGCAAAAGCGCCGCGAAGGATCCAGGCGAGGATCGAACCGGAGGGTTTCGCTCGCCATAATCTCCTGCAAGGCGCCGTTGGCCTTCAGCGCTTCGAGTTCGTCGTCATCCTGAATGCGGGGCAGTTCCAGGCGGTCGACCTCGGCATTCTGCAGCAACAGGGATTCATGCGAAGGGCGGAACATTGGGTTCCACAATAGAGTCCAATGCAGGCGTCGCCGATGCGGATGGTGAACCGCTTTATGAAGCTTGGCGGTGGTGGCAGCCCACCCAGGGCTGCACATCAAGCCAAGTGTTGACAACACCAATATTTGACGAAGGGCTCTTGATTTCAAACTTTATCCTATTTGCCGCTTTTGCCTATGCTCCAGGCGTCGGGTCATTCTAAGCCAGTCTGTCAAGTGGTCCAACCATTGCCTTCAGAACCATCGTTACGGCGGTGTTGGCTGGCGCACTCAAAAAGCTGGTTACCAAGTGGTTACTTTCAGCAGTCGGCGCGACTTACCGTCGTTTAGCAGCAGGAGGAGTACCATCCCTCCGCGCTCTTGGGGTTGCGAGAAGTTCCCTTGAAACAGCAACTTAGCACTTTTAGATACCGAAGGTTGACGCCTTGTTGTACCACAGTGCCAAAAATTAGTGTCAAGAACCGTCAACTGAAGAAGCAGCAAGCTATTCAGAAATAATAACTTCATTCATTTGGATCACCGGCCGGACGTCGGTGTAGTTGGGAATATCGGCCTGCAGTTTGGCGCCATGCAGCGCGAAGGCCTCCATGAAGTGTTCAGCGGAATCAAAAAGAAAGTGACACATGGCGGAATATGTTGGAGGCGATCCGGGTTCGGAACCTCCAATTCCATATTTATCGCCGGAACAAATCGCCGATGGCCTGTTTCATGACTTCGCCGCCGACTTCAGAAATTGCTTTGGTCAGCGGAATGTCCTTGGGACAGACTTCTACGCAATTTTGGGCGTAGCCGCATTCCTGAATGCCGCCATCGCCCATGAGTGCAGCCAAACGCTCGCGTTTGAGCGCCTGACCTGTGGGATGCGTATTGAACAGCCGCACCTGAGCGATCGTGGCCGCGCCGACAAATCCAGTTTCTTCGTTGAATTGAGGGCAGGCCTCCATGCAACAAGTGCACGAGATGCAGCGGGAAATAGGATACGCCTGCTCCTGTTGTTCCGGCGTAAGGCGTGGTCCCGGGCCTAAGTCGTAGGTTCCATCGATAGGAACCCACGCTTTAACGGCCTTTAGATTTTCGAAGATCACGCTGCGATCGGTAGCTAGATCGCGCACCACAGGGAACTTGGAGAATGGCTCTAGCTTCACGGGCTGATCGAGATTATCGATGAGAGCGGAGCAAGCCATGCGGGCGCGTCCATTGATGAGCATGGCGCATGAACCGCAGACCTCTTCCAGGCAGTTCGAATCGTAGGTGATGGGCGTGGTGGCGCGACCTTCGCGGGTTACGGGATTTGCGGCGATCTCCATTAAAGAGGAAATCACGTTCATTCCCGGATGCCAGGGCAGTTCGAACTCTTCCCAATACGACTTGGCGGTGGGATTATTCTGGCGTTTGATTTTGATGAGGACGGATTTGTTGGAATCAGCCATTAGCTTTTAGCCCTTAGCAGTTAGCTTAAATCTATTCGTTATTGTTAATACTTCTTGAGTCTTCATTCTTGTTGATTCCGCCATCCCGTGGCAGCTCGCAGGTAGCGCCTCATGTGGGTGCAAGCATTCCATACGCGACAATAGCCGCGCCCAAGCCGAGGCTTAGCCAATCATGCTTTAGCAGACCCTCGATGACGACGAATAAACCGAATGCAGCAACCAGCCAGCGGCGGATTCTGCCGAAGGTTAAGATGCTGGATTCGAGTTTGGCCGACAGGGTCAAGCATCCCTTCCCGAAAAGAAATCTCCGGCGAAAAAATCCACCGGGAAGGGCACGAGTTTCACTCGTGCCAATTTACTCTGAAAAGCGATCGCGGCTTTCAGCCGCTGAGGTTTGCTTTGAAGCCTGGACGAACTATCTCTCCGCCGGGAACTTATTTCGTGACCTTCTGCACGTGGGAGCGTCGAGGGCTCTTCGTGATTGAATCTTATGTCCGGATCTTTCTGAAAACTCTTTATCGGCATCGACGCGAGGGGAGATATGGATTGCATGGGTTCGTCTTGATGCCGGAACATGTGCATCTCTTGCTCACTCCTACTGCGAACATCACCATAGAACGAGCGGTTCAGCTCATCAAAGGCGCGTACTCTCACGAACTCGGAGGTATCATCGGGAGAGAGAGAGAAATATGGCAACGCGGGTTCACCGATCCTCGTATTGGCGACGAGATGGATTTCGTTCATCATCGGAATTACATTCATCAGAATCCGGTGGAGCGCGGCATCGTCTTCGAACCTCGCGAGTACCGATATTGCTCTGCATTCCCCGGTTTCAACCTGGATGCATGGCCCCCAGGGGCTGAAGCCGAAAATCTTCGGGCATCGTAGGCGGCACGAGTGAAACTCGTGCCCTTCCCGTTTCGCCCTTTAGCGAGCCGACTCCCTCCTGCGGACCCGCTCCTCGTCAAAGTAACTTCGTTTATTTCGACGCAGGAACCGTATCATGCCGGTAACCAACCAAGCGCCGCAGATGACAAGCCACAACATTTCGAACGTCCGGCATCTGTAGTGCGGCTATGCGCAAAACGAAAGGCGATGTACCCGGCAGGCTCCTGCACCCAAACTTGTACTGACGATATTCACGGTGACTGATCGTCCGCGCGTGCTACTTCGCCGCGTCATACTTCCTCGGCCTTGGCGGAATCAGAGAAACGTCCACCGGTTCGAACTCGAACTTCGGCTCGTCGGCATCCGGGGCGAAATAAGCCTTGGTTGTCTTCAGGAAATTCTTGTCGTCGCGGTCGGGGAAGTCCGGCTTGTAATGAGCGCCACGCGATTCGTCCCGCAGACGGGCGCCTTGGGCGATGACGCGCGCCAGTTGCAGCATGTTATAAAGCTGGCGCGCGAAGATCACGCTGGTGTTGGCCCACTGTGAACGGTCGCTTAGATTGACTTTGCGGAAGCGCTCCAGCATTTCCACCAGTTGCGCATCGGTTTGTTGCAGGTTTTTGTTGTAACGGATTACGGTGCAATCCTTGGTCATTAACTCCCCAAGTTCCTGCCAAAGGCGGAAGGGATTCTCGGTGCCGCGATTATTCATGAGCAGGGAATTGCTCTCTTCCTGCTTTCCCTTTTCCGCGTCGAAGCATCCACTTCCATCGGGAAGTCCCAGTAAGCCGCGTGCATATTTCACCGCGTTCGGTCCGGCGATGCCTCCGCCGTAAATGCAGGAGACGAGCGAGTTCGCGCCCAGGCGATTTGCGCCATGATACTGATATTCGGCCTCGCCCGCGGCGAAGATGCCGGGGATGTTGGTCATCTGATTGAAGTCGACCCAGAGGCCGCCCATGGTGTAGTGCATGCCCGGGAAAATCTTCATTGGCGTGTCGCGGGGATCGTCGCCCACGAACTTCTCGTAGATTTCGAGGATGCCTTCCAGCTTGCGGTCGAGAATCTTACGGTCGATGTGGGTGAGGTCGAGGTAAACCATCGGCTTGCCATCGATGCCAAGGTTATGCTCGAACACCACCTTGAAGATCGCGCGGGTCGCAATATCGCGCGGCACCAGGTTGCCGTATTTGGGATACCACTCCTCGAGGAAGTACCAGCGTTCACCTTGAGGAATGGATTTTGGATCGCGCTTGTCGCCAGGAGTCCGTGGAACCCAAACGCGTCCGCCTTCACCACGCGCCGATTCCGACATCAGGCGTAACTTGTCGTTGCCCGGAATGCAAGTGGGATGCACCTGAATGAATTCGCCGTTCGCGTAGAAGCAGCCCTGCTGATACAGAGCGGACTGGGCCGAGCCGGTGCAGACCACGGAATTTGTCGATTTGCCAAAGATGGCGCCATTCCCACCGGTTGCGATAATGATGGCATCGGCGGGGAAAGTGCGGACCTCCATGCTACGCAAGTCCATGGCGCAAATGCCGCGGCAGACACGGTTTCCATCGAGCACGGCGGAGAGGAACTCCCAGTGCTCGTACTTCTTCACTTTGCCTTCGGATTCGTAACGGCGGACCTGCTCATCGAGAGCGTAGAGAAGCTGCTGACCGGTGGTGGCCCCGGCAAATGCCGTGCGGTTATATAAAGTTCCTCCGAAGCGGCGGAAATCAAGCAGGCCTTCCGGGGTACGATTGAAGGGCACGCCCATGCGATCGAGCAGATCGATAATGCCGGGCGCCGCCTCGCACATGTCTTTGACCGGGGGCTGGTTGGCCAGAAAGTCTCCGCCGTAGACCGTGTCATCGAAGTGCTTCCAGGTCGAGTCGCCTTCACCCTTCAAATTCTTGGCCGCGTTAATTCCGCCTTGCGCGCACACGGAGTGCGAACGCTTTACCGGTACGATGGAGAAAAGATCGACGCTCGCGCCCATCTCGGCGATCTTGATTACCGCCGACAGGCCGGCAAGACCGCCGCCAACTACGATAATTTTCGGAGTCGCTGCCATGTTTATTCCACCGGCTTTCCGGTTGTCGCCGCGCTCGATTGAGCGTTCGCTCTTATCGCGGGAGTCGATCTCATTGCAGACGTTCCAGGCTCGGATTGGCTTTGCGGGAAACGTTCGCGGAAGGTGTACAGGCTGACCAATCCCACACCGCACATCAAGAAGAACAACGCAAGGCAGACCACCAGGAACCGCTGGCGCGCTTTTTCACCGGCGGTGATTCCCCATTTGGCGGCAAAGAGCCAGATACCATAGGCGAAATGCCAGCAAGCGGCGATCAAGCCGACCACATAGAAGGCCAGCAATGCTGGATTCATCAACTCCTCTTGCACTTTTTCAAAGGACGCGTTCGGGAAGGCATGCAGGTCGACGCCGCTGAAGCGCATCGTGTACGTGTGCCAAACGATATAGACGAAGGCGATGCCGCCGGTCCAGCGCTGTGCGGTGTACATCCAGTTGCCGCTCCACGGATATTCGGTCGTATTCCCATCGCCGCGATACCAGATATAGAAGCCGTAAAGGGCGTGGAATAAAATGGGCAGCCAAATGCCGAAGAGTTCAAGAAAGAAAACCAGGGGCAAGTTTCCGAGAAAGCTTACCTGGCGCGCGTACGCGTCGGGTCCGGTGATTGCGGTGGAGTTCGAAATCAGAATATGTTCGAACAGGAACGCGCCGACGGGAATAATCCCGGAGAGCGAATGCAGCCGCCGTAATAGAAATGAGGTGCCCTGTCCGGCGCGCAATGGCGCGACCGCATGGACTGCGACGGCCTTTACGGCGGGCGCAGAAGAACTGGCTGACGCCACGAAAACTCCTTACGAGATCAAGTAGGGAAAAAGAACCTTACATTATGTTGGCGTGATGGAGTGAAGTCAAGACTGCGCGCGGTATTCCACGAAATTTATTTTAAGAACGTGCCGATATGGTGACCAAGAACCCGACATCAGCGGTTGCGATCAGTTTGATCGCGCTGCTTCTAGGCTTTTTAATTTACATGGCGCTCAAAAGCGCGGCAGCGCACCTGAGGGCGGCCAAGTTACGATCCGTGCGCATGGATTCCCGTGCAGCCATGCTCGTGTGCCTGGAACAATCCCCGCCGCCAAATACTTCCGGGATGAAGCCTGCGCTCGATCGATTGCTTGCGCCTGTGCTGGAGCGCGGTGTACTCGCTGCGGAGACGGGCGCCGGGCTCGTCATTGGAATTCTGGATCGTGGCGTGCAAGAAATTTACGCTTACGGAGCCGCGAAAGAAGACTCTATCTTCGAGATTGGTTCCGTTACAAAGACTTTCACAGGTCTTGCCCTGGCGCAAATGATCGCCCAAAAGCAGGTTACTCTGGATCAACCAGTGCGCGAGTTGCTTCCTTCGGCTGCGGTTTCCAAGCCTGCCGGCGCAGAAATCACACTGCTCGATCTGGTCACGCAACGCTCCGGTTTGCCCCGCCTGCCGAACAATCTCTCCATCACTATGAATAATCCTTATGCGCACTACGGGTCCGATCGACTGTATAGATACTTACGGAAGCGAGGCCTTGCGAAACCTGCAGGGGCACAGTTCGAGTACAGCAATCTTGGCTTCGGATTGTTAGGGCAAGTGCTGGCACGGCGTGCTGGGATGTCGTACGAGGAATTGATTCGGCGACAGGTCTGTGAACCGCTTGGAATGACGGACACGGCGGTCACGCTCTCCCGCGCACAGAAAACGCGGCTGATTCCGGGTCACAATAGGGCGAATAAACCTTGGGCGTCATGGGATTTCAAAGACGCTCTTGCCGGGTGCGGAGCATTGCGTTCGACTGCATCCGATCTTCTACGGTATGTGGACGCAAATCTGCATCCGGAACAATTTGCCCGTATGGAAGCCGAGCCGAACTCTCCCGCGGGTACCCTGCCAGAGGCAATTGTTCTTTCTCCNNCCAGGAACACGGCGATGCCCAAGGTTCATTCAAAATTGCATTCGCCTGGATGTATGTTCCGCAAACGCTAGGTTTCTGGCACAACGGCGGAACCGGCGGTTACACGGCTGAGATTTTGTTCAATGTGAAGAAGAATCGGGGCATTGTCGTGCTCCATAATCGAAATGACATCACGCGGTTGCGATCGAAGCCGAAGTTCAGCAGCGAAGTATTGGAAAATGTTGTGCGGCTGATGAATAGCGCGGATCAACGATAGTCGCCGCTCACCAGAGTCCGGAAGCGTCGCTCACGACTGGCGGATAAGCCAATCCAGCAATTGGCGGAACGCACCACCGCGATGACTGTATTCAGATTTTTGTTCGGCAGTCAGTTCGGCGAAGGTCTTGCCGATGCGCGGGAAGTAAAACAAGGGATCGTAGCCAAACCCGTTCGCCCCGCGAAGAGTTTCCAGGACGACTCCTTCGGCGGTTCCTCGGAACGTTTCCAAAGTTCTGCCGTCTCGGGCGGCGGCCAGAAGGCACACGAATCTGGCTGTGCGCTGGCCGGGAGAAATCCCTTTGAGTTCGCGAAGAACGCGTTCGTTGTTGGCGTCATCGTCCGTGTTGGCTTCCGCCTGTTCCGGGTTCAGGGACGCATAACGTGCAGAATGCACGCCCGGCGCGCCCTTCAGGGCGTCGANNTCCAAGCCCGAATCGTCGGCCACTACCAACTCTCCCGGAGCGTATTGGCTATACTCTTCGGCTTTTTTTCGTGCATTGGCTTCGAAGGTGAGTCCATCTTCAATGACTAAGGGCAGGGAAGAGAAGTCAGGGATACTGCCAACCTCCACGCTATAGCGAAGTGCGGCGCCGGCGAAGTCTCGAAGCTTTCCTGGGTTGGAGGTTGCTATAAGAATTTTAGGCATTGCAAGCTTAAGATAAATTAACTGCTGAGCTTCGTGGATGTGCCTCGCGCGTCCTTCATTGAAAACAGCTTCAATGAAACCAGGGCTGCAAGAATCGCAATCAAAGAAATCCATGCACCGATGATGCGGTCCCATGTGCGAGTGAATGTAATTCGAACCGTGTTAGAACCCGCTCCCACNNCGGAACAAGCATTTGTCCCGTGCCCTCCCGGTTGGCAGTCTGCACTGCCCGTCCGTTGACTTCCACACGCCATGCGGGATAGTTGAAGAGACGCAAGGCTAGAGCATCCGGAGCTGACATATCGGCCGTGAATAATTTATTTCCGGCATTCCATTCCGTAACGCGTATCGCAGCCCGCGCCGGTCCCTCCACTGTTACGCGCCTCGCCGCTTTATCGACCGTGGAAGCATCGGCCCCCGCGGGTGTGTATTCGTCGGTGCCTTCGTATCCCGCCCCTGTGGCAATGTTGTCTTGTATCTCGTGTAGGTCAGCGGCATTGTCCCACCAGGGCACCTGGAAATAGCGCCATCCGAAGGCCAGCACGCACAAAGCGGCAGTGTAGAACGCAATGCGTGTCGGCCATCGTCGTAATCCAATCGCGGCAAACAAGCTGAAGGGAACTCCTAAACACAACAACCACCGCCACGGAAATTGCATGAATCGCAGTTTCGGAAGAACAGTCCACAAGAAATTTGAGATGGATAGCATCAACACCGAAATGGCGGACGCCCAAATCGCTAGCGAGTACCAAACTTCACGGTTGCGTTTGCACCGACGCCATGCAATGTAAGCGGCTCCCGCGGTCAGAACAATTTCGGTTGCCGCAATCCAGGAAATGAGACGGTTGAAGGCGTCATGATCGGGGTCGCCGGTATGCACGAAAAGAAAATTGTCCATTGGGCGCGCTCCCGGAGAAATTGCATTCGCAATGTTGATCCATCTTTGCTCGTACACTGCAGGCAATAAATAAAAGGCGGCCAGAGCAGCACCGAGAAGGACGGCAAAAAGTCCAGTCATCAGAATCTGAGGTGAGCGCCGCTGAACCGCGATTACGATGACGAGCAACGCGAGCGAGTAGTGGATCATCAGCGCTGCGGGAGCGTTCACCAGCCAAGCTGCGGCCAACACGATTCCAAGGTAAGCGATCCCCTTGCGGCCCCATTTTTCTTGACGCAGCAGTAACAGCAACAGCAGAGGAGGTAGACAACTGGCCAGCAATTCGGCAAACGCGCTTCGCCAGTAAACAATCACGAGATGATAAGGGTTGATGGCATACAGTACGGCGGCATAAGTTGCATCGCGCCGAGTCAACCATTCACGGGCCAGCACAAACATGGAAACGCCTGCCGCAGCCAGGGCCAGCCAAATATAAATGGCAGAAACCAGGGTCCAGGGAAATATCGCGGCCAGTAATGCCCCAAGCGTCCAGGAAATAGGTGGATAGAAAATGAAGCGCGGTTCCCCGTAGGCAAAATGCGCGAGCGATGCCCAACGCGGATAGAAGATCCCATGCTTCCACTGAGAGAGAACTTCAAGCCATGAATCGAGATGAAACTCAATATCGTGACCGGAGGGAATGCCGAAAAAGAAAAACGGAATTTCCACCGCAAAGGCGGCAGCCGCGATTACCAGGAGGGGCATGCTCGTGAGCGAACGTTTTCCCGGTAAAGGTCCCGTAACCTTTAGCGGTAACGAGTCTTTCATCTGACGCAATTTTGAAGTATTCTCCAGCCGCTTTCCAGCCTTCCTGTACCAAACGTACGTTTTCTTGTTTCTGTGCGCGCACAAGCATGTTCGCACAAAGCTTGATCAACCGGGCTGGATGCTAGTAAAGAGACTGAATACCGCCAGGGATTTGGAGAACCAAGATTTTCCTTAAAGGGGAACGCAATATCTCGAATTTTTCATCCAGTTTTAATCTGGCTGAAACGGCCCTGCAATAGGCGTCCGCTAAGTTAACTCACACAGGGGTGGAACAGACTTGGAGAAGTCAGAACCCGACGCCAGAGACGGGGATCGGGTTCTGCTTCTCCGGTAAAGTCAATCTCACTCAGGCCTCTCTCGCTTCCCGCTTCTGTTGGATCCTCCTTGCCTTCTGCCCGACGTTCTTCCGACCATCCGCCCGTTTCCCGGCGACGAGAGGCCTTGACTCGACTTGCTGAATGTGAGGAATCGGAAGAAAAGAACTTCGGAAGGCTAAGACAGATTAGGTGGGGATGCTTTCGCCGGATCGCTGGTATCGCAGCGCTTCCAAAAACTCATCCTGTTGCATCTTCGTACCGACCCGCAGCAGGTCGAGCAATGGATCTTCCATTTCCTCAGCTTCGGAGTAGGAGTCGGCGCGAGGCTGGAACTGACTCGAATCCGCTTTAAGTGCCTGTGGCGAAACATTCATTTCCGGCACTGCCTGGGGACAACTTCGCAGAACGCTGATCAGATTACCAACCTGCGCCCGCTGCTCGGCCGTGCGCGACGGAAATTCCACGCCCATACCGTAACCCGGATGAACAACTCGCACCATGCCTTCGGTGTGAACTTCCATATCGCCGCTTCGCAGGCAAAGGTCGACCAAAACGCGTTCCGGAAACGGCGAATCCGTTTCCAGGTAGCAGCCGCCGAGGCTTAGATCTGTGAGCTTACAGTGCGGAACGATTTCCTCCGGACCTGGACGGTTGGCCAAAGCCGCCGCCTCCAGCCAGGATTGCAGTTGAGTGACAATGGATTTGTCTAAGTCGAGGAACCGCACGCCAGTCTGTCCGTTGGGCTTGGCCCAAGCCACCTGACCGCAAGCCCGCACCTCAATATTGGAGCCCGGCAACTGAAAGCGAAAATTCAACAGCGCCGTCGGAATTTGCGGTTCCGCTGTAAGAACGTCCATTCCTGTCTCGCTCAGGTCCAGCAGAATGCCTTCCATTTTGCGTGTGTCAGGCAAGCTGAGCTCGACCGCGGCTTGTACCGGAACACGGTAAGCCCGGCGACGCTCTCTGGTCAGAAGAGCGATTACAGCGCGCAGGCCCGCCGTTGCACTCTCGTCGGTGAGAGGTTTATACAGTACAAAATGTGCTCCGCCACTCAAGATCTCTCGAGCCCGGGTTCTCTCTGAAAGCAACGCGACGGTGATTGGCGTTACGCCCGAATTGATTTTGCAGCCTTCCTCGAATAGTTCGGCTGAGGCCTTCACCTCTGCGACACCCGCATTCCGGTAATCGAAAATCAATGTGTCGAATTTCTGTTGGCGCAGGCGGTCCAGAGCCGGCGCTACATTGCTGAAATGTTCCACACTTACTCCTGAAGCCGCCAGTACGCGGGTCAGGACCTCGGTGGCGCAATCGTCCGTGGAAAC
>PLUJ01000339.1 GCA_003165455.1 Acidobacteriaceae bacterium
TCATTCACCAGCTTGATTTGCGACTCAACCTGCTGCGCATATTGCCGCCCCATGGCGACTTGCCTTTCGATGCTGTACCAGTTTCCTACGCCGCGGCCGCAACCCACGTTACGGTTCCCGACCGCATCCACATCGGTCTTGGTGCCGTCGTGTTTGATCTGGGCATCGTCCTGCGTTGGCAGATTTGCAGGTGGCTGCGCCGGGGCGTTCTGCACGTCGCCCGCTTTCGGCTGCCCCGCATTCGGATCCGAAGTCGGAACGGGAGCCTGCTGCGGCTGCGTTTGTGTTTGAGGTTGAGTTTGTCCCGGATTCTGGCTCGGGGCTTGCCCCGGTCCCTGACCCGCCTGCGGACTTTGCGCCGAAGCCAACACTCCTGCGCCGAATACCGCCGCCACTACCGCGATTGCCACCCGACGATACTGCATGGGAGAACTCCTTGATTCCAGACTACTTTGATTCCCAATTACGATGCCCAACTACGATGACCGACAGAACCAACAACTCTGAGAGAAATTATACGCCCCGATAACGGGCTACTTTAGAAGTTTTAACCTCATTGGTTAGAAGCACTTGCCTGCTTCGGGGTTATCTGGAAAGCGCTCGGGACCACCGGAAGCCTTAAGAGATGAAGATGTTCGTGAAAGTATGGTGGAGCTAGTCGGGATCNNCTCCCAGCTGAGCTATAGCCCCTTACCGAGTAGGTTACCGATTGGCAAACTTATTTTAGCAGCGTTTCTTTCTTCACACCAAAACTACTCCGCACCAAGCCCTACTGGTACCAAGGCTTGCACCAACGACTCTTGACGAATACCCCTGTCGTTCGTCTAACCTTAACGGAGTGACGTAGCGATCCTCTCAGTTTGTATGTTTACCGAGCTCAATTCGAAATCGAAAAATCAAAGGGTTGTGCTCGCCGCTTCTTTATTCGCTCATACTCTGCTCTTCGCGTGGCTGCTCCACTCACCCGATCCTCGATTATTGAATCCGAATGCCGTATCGCGCGGCGAGAATGGCAGCGTGATTACTCAGCTTTATTTCCCAACTCCGTCGCCGGACGATAGCAGAACCACTTCGCCAGATCACGCAACCGAAATCTATCGTCATCAGCGCCTTGGCCACCAGAAGCTCACTTTGAAGCAAAATGCCGCGGTTGCGAAACTTACTATGCAGCAACTCCCGCTCCATCCCAATTCCTCTGAAGATGAGGCGAAGACGGAGACTCTGTCCAATCTCGGCCATGGAGCGGCCGCAGGGCATCCGTATGGCTCGGTGCCCGGAGGCCCAATGGTGGGGGATGAAATTCGTCCAGCCCTCCCCATCACCATGCCGGATCCAGTCGTTTATCCCTGGGAACTTCCTGCGTCCGAAGGCAACGTGGTGATCGAATTCACCATCGATGAGCGCGGAGAAATTGTTCGCACTGCGGTTCTTCAGAGCATGGGATCAAAGCTCGATGAGAAAGCTCTCGCTGCCGCCGGCAACTGGCGTTTCCATCCCGCCACACAAAATGGGGTCGCTATCGCCTCCAAGCAGGATTACATCTTCCACTTTCGCGCCCGCGGCTAGATTCCGCTGAATTAATGTCGTATCGTTCCTTCCTCTTAAGAGGTCGAAAACGACTCCCGTGCCATGCAACCGCTATAATTGAGATGTGCAACCCACCTCTGTTCAGCAAATTGCTTCGGCCGAATTCCCCACGCGCTGGGGCAGGTTCCGGATTTTCGGCTTTCGAAGCCGATCAGGTTCAGACGGAAACACGCGCGTAGAAGAAGCGGTAGCGCTCGTGATGGGAGATATCCATTCCTCTCCGCCGCTGGTGCGGGTTCACTCCCAATGTCTAACGGGCGATGTCTTTCATTCCTTGCGCTGTGACTGCGGACAACAACTCGAGATGGCGCTTTCCATGATCGGCGCTGTGGGCGCCGGAATCTTGATTTACGAACAGCAGGAAGGTCGCGGCATCGGCCTCATGGCTAAGTTGCAAGCCTACGAACTGCAAGATTCCGGCCTGGATACCGTGGAAGCGAATGAGCGGTTGGGATTCGAGGCCGACTTAAGGGACTTTTCCTTGCCTGGCGAGATTCTGAAAGCACTGGGCGTAACTCGCGTACGGCTGCTATCCAACAATCCCGGGAAGGTGGAAGCGCTCGAGCGCGCCGGAGTAACGGTGATTGAGCGCGTCCCCTGCGAAGTTCCTGCCACCCCCCACGCCGAAGAGTATCTAAAGACCAAGAAGGAAAAGTTGGGCCACCTTTTCTCGTCTCGGTAACTCCCATCGCAGCCACGTATTTTAATCGCTCAATATTTTCTTCAATCCACTGCGGTTCTTCGAGGGCAGGTCGCGTAGCGCTACCCGCGCCAGGGCAACGTATACCTCTCTTGCTCCTTCGACGCGGCGCAAAACTTTCAAATGTTTTTCAACTGTTTCCATATCCCCGCGGACAATCGGCCCGCTAAACGCACCGGGCGCTCCGGCAGCGGCGTAATTTGCAATGGTTTGCTGAACGATTGGCAACATCCGTTCTCGCGCGACTTTTCTAGAAATGCCGGCATCCGCAGCCACTCGCTCGCTGGCTGCCAGCAGTGCGATCAGCAGCGGAGAAAGAAATGTTCCCCAAGCGTGGTACATGACCTTATCCCGCTTGCGAATGGCGAATGGAACTCCGTGCAAACTGCTTACAATCTCAAGCGCCATGCGGATGGCCTTGCGATCGCCTTCTATCGCGAATGGCACTCCCGTGAGCGCTGAGCTGGCTCGACCAGCAGTGGATCTACCGGCATCGTATCGCCGAATATTCGGTCCCTGAACAGCGGATCTCCCGACAAACGTCATCAGCGGATGAACCGAAGCCACCGACGCGCCCTCTTCCCGAAGAACGGTAAGCTCATCGCTGCTGAGAGCGCCGCTGGAGTGGAACGCCACCTTGCCGCTCCAATCAGTCCGATCTTTCAGAGCAGCCGCGGCTTCTGAAATTTTCCCATCCGGAACACAAAACCAAACCACTTCAGCCGCGATTTTTGCTCTCGCCCCTGAAACTCCCATTGCGGAAACATTCCGCGCCAAAGCTTTTGCGCGCTGTAACGATCCCCTTCTGTCGCTGGCGATAATCTCGCTGATCCCATGTCCCGCGGATCGCAAGGCTTCCGACAGTGCGCTCGCCAAATTTCCCGCTCCCACAAGCGCAATCTGCAGTTTCATACCCGATTTAGAAGAAACCTCGCCGCGCGACCGCTTCCTTCGCATGCCCGGCAGAATAGCAGACCCGCAACCGAGCTCACCCGATCAAGCTTTGGGTGTTGTAATTTTCATCACGGAGACCGCGCAAACTTCCGCCCTCGCTGTTCTATATTGTTGTTATGCCCAAGTCCCTGAACTCCAGGTCAAAATCCGCTCCGCCCCCGAAAAAAAGTTCTCGTAAAGCGCGCATGATTTCTTCCCATACGGTGTATCGTGGTCCGGTCTTCTGGGTGACTACCGACGAGGTACAGGAGCCCGGAGGCGTCCGCGCCCGCCGTGACGTGATTCATCACAGTGGATCGGTCGTAGTACTCGCTGTGGATGAAACTGGATCGACTCCGCGCGTGCTTCTCGAGCGTCAATACCGCCATGCGGCCGATGATTATTTGTGGGAATTACCCGCCGGACGCATTGATCCTGGCGAAAAGCCTCTTCCCGCGGCCAAACGCGAACTTCTTGAGGAGACCGGCTTCAGCGCCGCGAATTGGCGGCGCATCCTTTATTTCTACGCAAGTCCCGGCTTCGTGGCGGAGACGATGTCAGTATTTCTTGCCACAGGTCTGCGCAAGGGAAAAGCCCAGCCCGAAGCTGACGAGATCATCAAACTAAGATTCGTCCCCCTATCCTCTGCGGTTCAAATGGTGCTGCGCGGCACCGTCCGTGACGCAAAAACCATCTCCTCCATTCTCTGGCTGGACTACCAGATCGCAAACCGCATTCCCTTGCGCCCATCGAAATCCGCTCCGGATCGGCGATAGACAAAATCAGAGTTTGAGCGCCAATTTGACTCTGTAATTAAACCAATATGACTTAGCTTTGTTATATGGCGCACATAGCAAGGCTAATTCCGATCAGCTCGTTGCGAAATCGCTCCATCCTAATTTGTTAGCACTGCATCCTAGGGTGCAAATGCGGCTTTGGACATTCGCACATGAGCGTCCTGCCGAAGGGGGTATGGCGAACGTGAAAGGTACGGTTAAGTGGTTTAATAACGCAAAGGGCTATGGGTTCATCGGTCGAGCGGATGGTCCCGATGTTTTCGTTCATTACAGCGCCATCGCTTCCGAAGGATATAAAAGCCTTCAGGAAGGCGATGGGGTGGAATTCGAAATTACCGAGGGACAGAAGGGACCCCAAGCCGCAAATGTTCTAAAGGCTTCGTGATCTAATTCGACGATTGACGTGATTCACGAAGTAGTCACGCCCCTCGTTTTTCCGTACGACCTGTTGAAGGCGTGGCTTAAGACAGACAACGATGGGTCTGTCGGATAGTTGGCGTACGTCCTCGTTCTTATTTAAGCTGGAACGGTGGACAACAAATCCATCGCCACGGTTCTATACGAAACCGCCGATCTGCTCGAAATCGACGGCGCCGATTCGTTCCGCATTCGCTCCTACCGCAATGCCGCCCAAGCCATCGAAAACCTGACGGACCAAATCCGCGACCTCATCCCTGAACCGAAGAAAGTGCTCGCCATCCCCGGCATCGGTAAGGGAATGCTGCTGAACCTTCAGGAGCTTTTCCGGGACGGCCACCTCACCATGCAAGCTGAGTTGCTGAAGAAATATCATCCATCGATGCTGCAATTGCTAAAGATCCAGGGCCTCGGCCCGAAAACGATCGCCCTGATTTGGAGCGCCTACCAGGTAAGCGATGTGGATGGAGTCGAGAAGTTAGCGCGCGAAGGAAAAATCCGCACCCTCCCGCGGATGGGAGAGAAACACGAACAGAAATTATTGAAAGCGATTGAAGACTTCCGTCGTATCTCCGGGCGATTCCTTATCGATAACGCCGAGGAGGAAGCGAAAAGGCTCGTGGATTACCTTGCACGATTCGACGCCGCAAGCTCCGGCCTCGCAAGTTTCGGCGGCTTCGAAAAGATCACCACAGCCGGTTCTCTGCGCCGCGGACGCGAGACCGTCGGCGATCTTGATATTCTCGTTACCGGCAGCGCCTGCTGCAGCGTCGAGGATCGCGCCAAAGCCGTGCACTATGTCGCGCAATATCCGCCGCTGATGAACATCCTCGCGCAGGGGGATAATAAAATCAGCTTTCGCTTGCGCAATGATATGCAGGTCGACGTTCGCCTGCTTCCTCCGGAATCTTTTGGCGCCGCCCTCCAGTATTTCACCGGATCGAAAGCCCACAATGTCGCCTTGCGCCAGCGTGCATTGAAAATGGGCTATACCCTGAACGAATATAGCCTCGCCGATCTTAAAACCGAACAACCGGTCGCTGGAAGAACCGAAGAAGAAATTTACGCGAAGCTGAACCTTGATTACATGCCGCCCGAACTGCGCGAGAACCTCGGCGAAATCGACGCCGCCGAAAAGCATACTTTACCCGCTCTCATTACCTTGGACGACCTTCAGGGCGACGTACACATGCACACGGTCGAAACCGACGGGCGTAACACCATTGAAGAAATGGCAGCAGAGGCCATCGCTCACGGCTACAAGTACATGGCCATCACCGATCATTCCAAGAATCTCGCCTTCGCCAATGGACTGGACGACACTCGCGCGCTCGCCCATATCCAGCGCATCCGCGAAGCTAACTCCAGAATCGAAGGGACCACCATCTTCGCCGGCATCGAAGTCGACATCCTCGCCGACGGCGATCTCGATCTTTCCGACGAAGTACTCGCACAAATGGATGTGGTCATCGCCAGCGTTCACTCCGCCTTCAATCAAGAGCCGGCGAAAATGACCGACCGCCTCCTTAAAGCCATTGCGAATCCGAATACTTCGATCATCGGCCATCCCACCGGCCGCTTACTGCTGAGGCGTGACGCGTACCAGTACGACATGGACGCCATCCTCGCCGCCGCCGCGAAACATAAAGTCGCGATGGAACTGAATTCCTACCCCGACCGCCTCGATTTAAATGAGGTTCATCTGCGCCAAGCCAAACAGCGCGGAGTGAAGATAGTTATCAACACCGACTCTCACCACACTTCTCATCTCGATAAAATCCGCTACGGCATTCTGCAAGCCCGCCGCGCCTGGCTCACCAGAAACGACGTCTTGAATACCTTGCCGGTAGCTGCCTTCGCCCGCGCCATGAAGCATGAGTGGAACTGATTTCAGTCAGCCTGCCGAATGCCTTCTCAGAGTAAAATCAAATTAAGGAAAAGCTTCCACTAAGCTCAGCCGGTTTCCATGGATCGAAGAACATTCCTGAAGGGCGGAGGGGTTATAACCGTCGCGGTTCTAGGCGGTGGAGTTTGGCGCGCCTACGATCACGGCGTTTTCAGCACTGGCCACGGTCCAGCTTACGAACCTTGGAAAGATTGGCGTACGGCTTCGGGGAATGGGCCACTGGCGCTCGTTCGCGCGGCTATTCTGGCTGCAAGTCCTCACAACACCCAGCCATGGCTCTTCAAGGTATCGAATTCCGCCATCGAGTTGTACATCGATACCACAAGGAATGTCGGCCCACTCGATCCCTACCTTCGGGAAGAGCACATCGGAATGGGTTGCGCCCTTGAGAACCTGATGCAGGCTGCGGCTGCCAATGGGTACCAGGCCGCCATCACGTTTCTCCCCGGAAATCTCCTCAGCACTCAAAGCCCGAAACTCCTCGCTCGAGTCGACCTTGCAGCAGGCATACAAGAACGAAGCGAACTGTACGACGCGATCCCGAACCGGCATACGAATCGCGGACTCTACATTCCTCACGAGGCTCTCCCGTCAGAGTTCATCTCAACCCTGAATGGATTGGTAGGCCAGGAACCAAACGTAAAGATTTACCTTTTCCAAGATCAAGTGGAGCGAGAGAAAATAGTCAACATCAGTTCCGCGGCAAATTCCGAAATATATTCCGACCCAAGTGTAGTGCGTGCCAGCGACCGGTGGATTCGAGTTGACTGGCGTCAGGTTCAGAAGTTTCGGGATGGCCTCACCATTGACGCCTTCGGCCTGCCGCCGTTCAAGACTGCCATCGTCAAAATCATGCCGTTGTGGATGCTGATTTGGGCCGCTTCGCACGGTCCGAAAAATGCATATTCGAACTTGATGCTAAGCGCGC
This sequence comes from Acidobacteriaceae bacterium, assembly GCA_003165455.1. Taxonomy (GTDB): domain Bacteria; phylum Acidobacteriota; class Terriglobia; order Terriglobales; family Acidobacteriaceae; genus Sulfotelmatobacter. Next base: position 7,269 of record PLUJ01000339.1, read on the forward strand.
CGCTCATCGGAATCATTGCGGTACGCGACCGCTATGATCAGGAACAGTGTTTGCACGCTGGCCGAATCTGGCAGCGGGCGCATTTGCTTGCCACCGCGCGCGACTTGGCCGGACGGCCATGCAACGAGGCAGTGGAAATGATTGACTATGAGAAGGCCCATGAACGACCGGCGCTTCGAGCTGCACTGCTGGGCGAAATCATCGGCGATGCCGCCTGGCAGCCTACATTTCTTTTCTATATGGGTTATCCAACTTTGGCGGCACACGCCAGTCCGCGCCGACCCGTCGAAAACGTAGTTGTTTGATCAATCTCCTACGAGGTAACGGAGCATCTCAATATCAGCACTAACGCCAGAACGGAAATCGACAACCATGCCCGACCAAACTCCGAATCCAGCACCCACTTCGCCGGCGAGCACGGACTCTCCGTCCGGCCCCACGCCGCCGACGATCCAGCCTCCGACGATCCAGCGCGGTCCCACAATTCACATCGCCGATGAATTCGGCACCGCGAAACGTAACTTACCTCCAATCAAGATTCTTCTCCTCACATTAGCTGGAGTCCTCGTCGTTGCCGGCATCGTGTCATTCATTCAACGCGCCAAGCCCCAGGCCGCTGGATCGCTCGACAACGTTGCCGCCGTCGAAATCCCCAACCAAAATTCATCCCTGGTAGCACTCACCTTCACACTTCACAACTCGGGAGAAAAACCACTCTGGGTTCATAGCATTCAAGCCAAGCTGGTAACGCCATCGGGAGAAAATACCGCCGACGCCGTCTCCGCCATCGACTTCGACCGTTACTATCAGGCTTTCCCTTCCTTAAAAGAAAATGCCCAGCCCGCCCTCGTTCCGGAAGATAAGCTGCAGCCCGGCGAGGAAACGAAACGCACTATCATCGTGAGTTTCCCGGTCGCTCTCGACGCATTCAATCAACGCCGCAGCGTCAGTGTGATCATCCAGCCTTACGATCAGCCCTTGCCCGTAGTTCTGTCGAAATAGGTTCTGACGAAATAAGACCTGACGAAATAGTTCTGACAAAATAGAATCTTGGCCCGGAACCCGAACCGGGCGACCGTTCTCATTCCTATTCCACCGACAGATCGCAGCTCCATCGCGAAATGTGTTAAAAAGCTAATCGCATGCAAACCTTTAAACAAATGAGTTCAATTCACCGCTTCGTCCGAAGCATCGTGATGTCGTTCGCATTCCTCTTCGCAGCTCTTTCCTTCACTGGCGCGCTTCCCAGCCAACCCGCTTCCAGCTACTTCATGTATGTCGGCACCTATACGGAGGCGGACAGCACCAGCAAAGGCATCTACGTGTATCGCTTCGAACCGCGCACTGGCCGCGTGACAGAACTTGGACTCGCCGCACAAACCACCAATCCGTCATTTCTCGCCGTCCATCCCAGCTACCGCTTCCTTTATGCCGTAAACGAGATCGGCAACTACGGTGGCCAGAAAAGCGGAGCCGTCAGCGCTTTCGCGATCGACTCTTCCACCGGCAAGCTCACTCTCTTAAATCAACTCGCTACCGGAGGCGCCGATCCTTGCTATCTCACCGTCGATAAAACTGGAAAGTTCCTGCTCGTCGCCAACTACAGCGGGGGCAGCATCGCCGTCTTCCCTATTCTTGAGGACGGCCGGCTCGGCGAGAAATCCGCGTTCATCCAACACACCGGACATGGTCCCAATCCCGAACGTCAGGAAGCCCCCCATGCGCACTCGATCGACCTGTCGCCCGACGGCCGCTTCGCCATCGTCGACGATCTTGGCCTCGACGAAACTCTCGTCTATAAATTCGACAGCGCGCACGGCACCCTCACTCCAAATGATCCGCCTTTCGCGAAAGCCAATCCCGGCGCTGGGCCGCGGCACTTTACGTTTTCTCCCAATGGCAACTTCGGCTATGTCGTGAATGAACTTTCTTCGGATATCTCTGCATTCTCCTATGACGCCATGAACGGCACGTTCCACCCGCTGCAAACCATCTCCACGATCCCAAAAACATTCACCGCGGAAAACACCGCAGCCGAAATAGAGATCTCCCCTTCCGGCAAGTTTCTCTATGCATCGAATCGCGGACACAATAGCATCGCAGTCTTCTCCATCGATCCGCAAAAGGGCACGCTAACGCTGTTGCAATACGTTCCGACCAAAGGCGAAAGCCCGCGCAACTTTGAAATCGATCCCACCGGTTCGCTCTTGTTCGTCGGCAATGAAAAATCCGACACCCTCGTCACCTTCCGTGTCGACCCAAAATCAGGCCGCCTTACCCCAACCGGGAAGGTGCTGGAAATCTCGCAACCTGTCTGCGTGAGATTTGTGCCAGCTGAGGCAAAGTAAGCCGTGCTCTTTCTATCCGAAGAAGGCCGAACGCCGGGACCGCCAGGCTTCGGCGAGGAGCGTGCGTTTGGGCTTTACTGGTGCATAGGCGAAGCCTGACGGTGCAAAGCTCGGGAAGGGCACGGCGTTCAGTCGTGCCGTTACGCCCCTTTACAAATTTAACCGCGCTTTAGCACCCTGTGGCTCAATCCAAAGGCGAATCGCACGCCCTATTTCCTCCTGCGCATGTGGTAGATCAAGTAAACAACGATCGCGATATTGAGCGCCAGCACCACTACCTTGACCAAGCTCGGATGCCGGTGGATTTCGTAAACCTCAACTGGCACCAAAGAGCTCGTGATAATTACGGTGAGCCATTCTCCCCAGCGCTTTCGCAACCAGAGGCCTGTGCCTTCCGCCAAGAAAAGCCCGGCGTAAAGAAAACTTCCTAACCCGAGTTTCTTAACCTGTCCCGGACTCACTTTGGCCGCTTTCCCCAGGGCTAAATTGACAAAGTGGCTTCCAGGGTCGAGCCGTAAAGCCTCACACCAACGCTCGATCACGCTGCCAATATCTCGGTGAAGGAGCTTGAAGAGCCCCACGCCCAGCGCGATGAGCAATCCGGCCTTAAAAAATTTAAAGACTGCAATCAGCCGCAGCAGCCGGTCATCCGACGTTTTCATGCAGAGCCATTATGCCTGACCATCAGCAGAGGCTGCCCTCCTCGCTTCCGCCCTACTTGAGGATGCGAGAGATTACTACTATTCAGCCACCACTTTAGTCCTCATGCCATGGGTGCCCACGCGTTTTCAGCACAGCGGCTGGAGTCATTTCGTTTCTGATGCTAGCCGGATTGAGGATAGGCCGCACAGACCGCGTTTCCGAACGCTGTCATCCGCCGATCGAAGATCGCCGGTTCGAGTATGATCCTGTGCCGCGCGCCTTTTCCCTCGAAAGAAGTCGTCGAACGGCATGGCCTTTCCACATCCAAAGCCCCGACAGCAGCAGTACTGGAAGAAAGAGATACCTGACACTGGCGGCGTAGTTGTGAGTATCCGAAGGCGAATCATAAATGTAACCGAGTATCGGAATGCCACAAATGATGTGAACCCAGCGAAAAATCGCACGTGGGATCCCCCGGCTCGCAATGTTTGTTGAATTGGCTGATGCGGCCATGACGTCACTCCTTAGGATTATCAATTCACGACTTTTGAGCCGCCCTGGGCGTCCCACCAGGCGCGTCAACGCCGAACTGCTCGGAATATTCGGCGACCAATCGTTGCCAGCCCGCAAACTTCATGGCGTCGACGCCGGCGATGGCTCCCATCGGCTTACCCGCGAGGGCCCGATCAAGGACGTCGAAGCAGATGTGCCAGCCTGCGGCGCCCCACGAGATGAAGCGGCGATCGATGCGATGCCACAGCGTCAGGCGCGTCCCGCCAGCAAGGGCCTCGAGTTCCCACCGGATATCGCCGTACTCGAGCACCCTAGGAACGTCGACTAGCGTCACTCTAGTTTCCTGAGGCGTGGGGCTTCCCGCCCAGGTGAGCTTCACCGTGGCTCCAACCGTGCCCAGGTTCCCGTCGACCACAAAGGGCGCCCAGCCGCGGAGATGGACCGGGTCGGTAAGCGCTTGCCAGACTTTTTCCGGCGAGTGGCGTAGTTCGCGGACGAGTATAAGTGTCCACTTGTCTCCCTCCTTTCGTACCTCCGCCCCTCTGGCCGGACCCGGAATGTACTGCTCCTGATCAGTCACCTTCTTCTTCTCCTAAGAGGGCGTTTTTATTCGCCTGCCCACCGCTTCAGCTGGGTGAGCTGAATCAGGTTGCCGCAAGTGTCGTTCAGCATGGCAATCGTCGAGCCGGTCACGTCGGTGGGCGGCATGCTGAACGCGGCGCCGCGAGCCTTGATCCGCTCGTAGTCGCCCTTGATGTCGTCGCTAACAAAATTGGCCGCTGGCTGATTCTGTTGAAAGATCGCCTGCTGGTACGCTTTGGCCGCGGGGTTATTGTTCAGCGCCAGCTGCAGCTCGGTGCCCTCCGGCTCCTCGGGCGAGGCCACGGTCAGCCAGCGATATGGGCCGTTACTGAAATCGCTTTTCTTGGCAAAGCCCAACACCTCCGTATAGAAGCGCAGGGCTTTGTTCTGGTCGTCCACGAATACGCTGGTCAGTTTGATTTTCATTTTGCTTCTCCTTTATCACGTTCGCGGTTTGAGGCGCGACGTCGTCTCCTTTTTTCGTTTCGTAATTGTGCTTTTCGTTGGCGTTGACGGATTCATGCGGTCGAGGTGGCGTTCGAGAGCGTCGACGTGAGCGGACCAAAACCGGCGGAACTGAGCGAGCCAGTCATCGATCTCTTGAAGCGGTTTAGGGTTCAACCGATAGAGACGGCGCTGTGCGTCCACCGTGGATTCCACGAAGCCGGCGTCGCGCAGCACTCGCAGGTGCTTTGACACGGTCGGCTGCGTCATACGAAGCCGACGCTCGATTTCTCCCACCGACTGTTCGGACGATACCAGGAGGCTCAGTATCGCGCNNATATACACGCAAGGTATATACAGGCAAGGGTGACGGTTTACAGCCGGCATGCCGGGGTGCAGCGGGTGCTGGTTGTGCCGGTCCGCCCAGAGCTTGGGATGCAACGCGCGGCACGAGCTATAATTGCGCGAATCTAACCTGCGTAAATTTAGACTGCGCGAATTCCAAGAACCTATGACCCTACCCTCTGGCACACGATTTGGTCCGTACGAAATCCTATCTCCCCTGGGCGCGGGCGG
>PLUJ01000123.1 GCA_003165455.1 Acidobacteriaceae bacterium
CTCTCCTCGTGCTCGCATCTACGCGTTCTTTCTTTGTCGAGATTCTCGACGCAACCTGATTACAAAACGCCCGCGTCCCCCACCCAGCTTGCAATGTACATTTTCAGAAAAACGCTAAACTCTTTCGCCTCTGCCGGAAGTTTCCTTCCCCGATTGCTGATCTGGTGGGCGAACTGCCCATCGGATCGCATGAGCCAGTCTTCGGGAGAAGATAACCACCGCAAGTGATGAGCGTGAGATTTTTATTTCCAGAACTGGCTGCCCTGCCGGAACGAGTGCAATCGCGATATTACCCCAAGCGCCCCGGAACAGGCGGCTGGCCCAGCCGTACTCTAGAACGACACGGGATGCCCCACCCGTGGCGGTTTCACGGGTGGGCTGCTGCGAACTCTCCCTCGCCATGTTCATCGGCCACGACAAAATCCCCGCATTCCTGTTACATCGTTTCAATGCCAACAAACCTGCACCGCTACTACAGCTCCGCAAAATCTCCTGAGCCCACCGGGGGCTGGTCCAGCCCCCGGTGGTGATTAAGAATGATGGCCCAGCTCCCAGCCTCATCTCACGGTGCTGACTAAGCATTAAAAGGTTTACTTCTGCCCAAAAAGCGAGCGTAGAATGCAAGCCGTTGGCAAGGGCGGCGTATCCGCATTTGATCCACAGATCAGGCGCCGGCAGCCGCTGCACTTAATCGGAATTTGTTTCTAGAAGGAACTTCGCATGAATGTCACAAACCGACTCGTCACTTTTTGTCTCGTTGTTTTCGTCACATGCTTCGCCGCCGGACAAACTTACACTGTGACGGACATTGGCGTGCTGCCAGGTGACAGTAGCAGCCTCGCTTATTATGTCAATTCGTCCGGCCAAGTTACGGGCTGTTCCGACAACTCGACATCGCAAAGTACGCTGTGCCAAGGAGGCCTGCCGTCGGATACCTATTTGTGGACTAGCAGCGCAGGCATTCAAAATCTCGGTACGCTCGCTGGCGACAATTCGAGCGTTGGTTTCGATATCAATGATGCGGGCGAGATTGTAGGATTTTCCACGGATACGGTGACGAATGTTACCCACGGTTTCCGATGGACCCTTGGGGGGGGAATGACCGACCTGGGAACCCTTACCGGCAGCTCCGGTTACAGCGTTGCCGACGCAATTACATCCAAAGGGGTGATCGCAGGAGAATCAAGTACCAGCAGTGGAGACGTTGATGCGGTTGTCTGGACGTTGCGCGGTGACACTTACCAGATTAATGACGAAGGTCATCTGCCGGGCGCTCCATACACGTATCCCTATGACATCAACGAGAAATTGCAGATCGTCGGAGTGGCATACTCCAACGCGGCGGGCACCACCTATCGCGGCTTCCTCCTGAGCAAGGCAACTGGCTGGAAGAATCTAGGCACACTCGCCGGAGGGCAAGNNAGGGCAAAATAGTTTTGCCGATTGGATCAACGACTCAGGTGTGATCGTCGGCATGTCAACCACCGCGCAGTTCCCGAATGGTGTCGCCGTATATTGGGATGCCTCGGCGAAAATTCACAGTCTCGGCACGCTGCCGGGAGGGACTCAAAGCTATGCTGGCGGCGTGAACGACCTGGGACAGATCGTTGGAGAATCGATCGTCCCAGGGGGCATTCTACACGCCTGTATCTGGCAAAAAGGTGGCCTGCAGGATTTGAACAATTTGATTCCCCCCAATTCCGGCTGGGTTCTCAACCACGCGAGCGCAATTAATCAAGCAGGGCAAATTTCGGGTTTCGGAACAATCAACGGAGCGACTCACGGATTCCTGTTGACACCCTAACCCGAAGGACTTTGGCGGTTGTTTCCTTGCTGATGGAAGAGGCATCGGACGGGATGAGAAGGCCGGTCCCCGACGGGATGCGATAGGCTCCCAAGTTATCGACGTGCTCGANNGGATGCCCCACCCGTGGCGGTTTCACGGGTGGGTTGCTGCGAACTCTCCCTCGCGTTCAATGCCAACCCACCTGCACCGCTAATACGGCTCTGGATACTCCCCCAATTCATCCCGTTTGAATCTGCTTAAATCTCCTGCGGGAATTCTGCCGCAAGCCTCTTCGGCGCCGTATTCCGCCACGCCGTATTCAGCGCCTTTAGGAAGCTCGCCTTCTTCGCGCTCTTAAGGTTCACACTCGTCGCCCCGCGTCGTCCCCATGCGCCTTTCACCGGCACAAAAACCTCCGGCTCCCCCTTCGAAAAATAATGCTGCTGCTCCGGAGTAAGCTTCACCATCCCCCACCCCTTCGCCGGATGCCCTAACGTAGTAAAAAATTTCCCCGCTTACCCGAAAGTCCGGATGATCCATGTGCGCGCTTTCCACCACCTCTGGCACCCCAACGCAATTCGTCGGAAATCATTTTCGGTCACAATTCCCCTCCGCGATCACTCTTCCTACCCTCAACATAAAGCCTCCGCAAACCGAAAAGTTATCCCACCACGGTGGTAGACTCCGGCAATGAGCACTACCACCCGCGCCCGGAATAAAGCCAAAGTCGACGACAAAGCCCATCCCGCCGTGCTCAACGACGGCCTTCCGAATCCCAACCGCTCCTCGCTCGCTCCGCGCCCCGCTCTCTACCTCGTCGGCACTCCCATCGGCAATCTCGAAGACATCACTCTTCGCGCCCTACGCACTCTCAAAGAAGTTGACGTCATCGCCTGCGAAGATACTCGCCAGACCCAGAAGCTCCTCAATCACTACGCCATCCTCACCCGCACCGTCAGCTATCACCAACATAATGAAATGACGCGCGCCGCCGAGCTCGTAAAAGACCTTCAGGAAGGCGCCAGCGTCGCTCTCGTTACCGACGCCGGCACGCCCGGCATTTCCGACCCCGGCTTTCGCCTGATCTCCCTCGCCATTCGCCATCACCTGCCGGTCGTTCCCATCCCCGGCGCATCCGCATTTCTCTCCGCGCTGGTTGCCAGCGGCCTGCCCACCGAATCCTTCCGCTTCAGCGGATTCCTTCCCGCCAAACGCGGCGAACGCCGTGCGTCACTCGAATCCATCAAAACTTCGCCCCGCACCCAGGTCTTTTACGAAGCTCCGCATCGAATTCTGGAGACACTCACAGATATCGTCGAGATTCTCGGCCCCGACCGCCACGTAGTAATCGCGCGCGAAGTCACCAAGCTGCACGAAGAATTCCTGCGCAGCCGCGCCGCCGATGTTCTGGAAATCTTGCAATCGCGCGACGCCGTGAAAGGCGAAATCACCCTCCTGATCGGCAAATCAGAAGAAGAGAAAGCAGGCGTGGAGACGGCCGCTCTCGCCCGCCCCTCCATTCGCCAAAGAGTCGACCAAATCATCACGGAAGAGAACGTCGATGAGAAAGCCGCCCTGAAGAAAGTCGCCAAAGAACGCGGCATCTCGAAGAGCGACGCCTACCGCGAACTCCAGCGCACTAAATAGCTCCTACTTCCCCGCCAACTCCCGCTTCACCACCTCGCTGACCATCTTTCCATCCACGCGCATGCCGGCGCCGTTGAAGCGTGCCATCGCGTTCTTCATCACCGTGCCCATGTCTTTCATCGTGGGAGAGCCCATCTCGGCGATTACGGCTTTTACTCCGGCGACGATTTCATCCTCGCCGGCGGCTTTGGGCAGGTAGCTTTCGATTAGGATAATTTCGGCGGCTTCTTTGTCGGCCATCTCCTGGCGTCCGCCTTTGGTGAACTGCTCGACTGATTCCTTGCGTTGCTTGATCAGCGTGGTGAGGACGGCCTGCGATTCTTTCTCGTCGAGCGGAGCCATCTTCTCGATCTCGCGATTCTTGATCGCGCTCTTGACCATGCGCAGGGTGGAGAGGCGCTGCTCTTCGCGCGCCTTCATAGCCACAACAATGTCTTTCTGGATCTGGTCGATGAGGGGCATGAGAGAATTATAGAGGTCAGAGGTTAGATTGCAGAGGTGAAAACCGTACGCTCTTACTTCTGCAATCTGACCTCTAACCT
>PLUJ01000205.1 GCA_003165455.1 Acidobacteriaceae bacterium
AATGGCTGCGGGAACATCGGCCTGGTGCAGGGCACCGACGGCAAATTCTACGGTACGGCCTCGTCCGGAGGCGCGAACGGTTATGGTACGTTCTTTTCAATTGTTCCCGGCGGCACGCTGGTCACGCTATATAGCTTTTGCTCCCAACCTAATTGTGCTGACGGCTATAGCCCCAAGCCCGGTTTGATCCAAGGCACCGACGGGAACTTCTATGGGACAACATCCGACAACGCTCAGCCGAACCAGTGCCTTTCTGGTGGGTGCGGCACGGTCTTCAAAGTCACCCCGACGGGCACCCTGACCACTCTCTACACCTTCCCCGAAACTTCCGCGAACCCACCTTACGCGCCCTATGGCCCCTATGCTGGCTTGGTGCAGGGTACGGACGGAAATTTCTATGGGACAACCCAATATGGTGGCAACGACACTTGCCCTAGGGGTCAGCCCCTCTCCTGTGGCACGGTCTTCCAAATGACACCCGGGGGCACCCTCACCACGCTCTACGACTTTTGCGGGCAAGCTGGCTGTTCTGACGCGTACAATCCCGGCGGTCTCGTACTAGGGCGGGACGGGAACTTTTACGGGACAACTCCCCTCGGCGGAGATGTTGCGTGCGTCGACAACCCATACAATCTTCCCTGCGGTGGAACGGTCTTCCAAATCACTCCAGAGGGCACGCTGACCACGCTTCACAGGTTCATCGGCATTGACGGCAACGAACCTTCGGGGGTGGTGCAAGGTAGCGATGGGAACTTTTACGGGACAACTTTCTTTGGCGGAGCCAACAACGCCGGACGATCTTCAGAATCACTCCGGAAGGTGCTTTCATCACTCTCTACAACTTCGCGCAAACCTCCACGTCCGAGAGTCCGGACCCGGGCAGTCTGGTACAAGCCACTAATGGGATCTTTTATGGGACAACAGAGGGAGGCGGTGCCAGTAATGATGGCACGGTTTTCAGCTTTTCGATTGGCATGGGCGGAACTACCGCTTCCACCACGACCCTGAACCTATCACCTGCGACGGTGACTGTAGGTGCAGCCGGGCCGGTTATGATGACGGCGACGGTGGCCGCGACCTCCGGCGGCGGAACCCCGACAGGTGTCATTGACTTTTTCAACGGTTCGAACGAAATAGGATTTGCCAACCTGAGTGGCGGGGTGGCCACGTTCAACTATAATCCCAGCAGTCTCGCTCTGGGTCCCTACGAAATCACGGCCATCTACAGCGGGGACGGCACCTTGCAGCCTCCACCTCGTCGGCGCAAACTCTGACCGTAAGTTCGCTGCCCATGGCAGCGACTCCGTCATTTTCAATCCCATCTGGCACTTACACTTCGGCGCAAACCGTTACGATCACCGACTCGACGGCTGGGGCTACAATCTACTTCACGACCGACGGGACAACACCAACGATAGACTCCGAGCAGTACAACGGGCCAATCACTGTGAGTTCCACGGAGACAATAAATGCCATCGCTGCGGCCAGCGGCTATCTCAGCAGCGGAGTAGCGAGCGCGACCTACACCATCAGTCTCGCTCCAGACTATCAACTGTCAGTCACACCAACCACGCTGAGCATTGTCGCCGGACAAAGCGGGACCGCAAAGTTCACGGTCGCCATGAACGGGTTCAACTCGGCGGTGACTCTTGCGTGTAGCGGTCTCCCTGCAGGAGCAACCTGCAGCTTCGCCCCATCTTCGCTTACTCCCAGCGGCGGTAATCCAGTTTCCAGTATACTAACCGTCAGTACGACTACGGCGAGCGCAGCATTGCGCGGACTCAGTCCGTCCTCGAACCTTCTCAACTGTGCGTTACTGGTCCCTCTTTTTGGAGTAATCTTTGGAGTTGCCCCCCCCCGGTGGAGGTTGGCCATCGGCAGTGTACGCGTCTTCGGCGTCATTGTTCTTTTGGCTTTGGCGACGGGACTCACTTCATGCGGCGGCCAGGCTGCTAATCCTTCCCCTCCAAATACCACAGAGGTAAAAAGCATGGTTATTGTTACCGCCTCAACCAGCGGCAGCGGCGCAATAGACCATGCCACTAGCTTAACGATCACGATTACGCAATAGATCAGGAATTGAGTGGCGCGGAGCATACACGAGCGGCGCCCGGCGCGCTGGGTCCGGATAAAACAGCGAACATCGCAATTTGGCTGCTGAGACCGCGGAAGTGCGTGGGCGATCTTAACCGCTCAATAACGATTTGACCCTACCTACGTCAGGACTGTAGGATTCCTCAATCCATCATGCAAAGGTTGCTGGCGCTTAGTCTACTTGCCGTTTTCAGTGTCGCGTCGTGTTTTTCGCAATCCACAGATCCCTTTTCTCAACAAACGTCTCAAGGGGCATACCAAGGCTCATCGCAGGGCACAACGGTGGATTGCTCCGATCCATCCATGGCAAATAGCCCCTCGTGCACTGGCGCTTCGGGTCAAAGATCGGACAACCAGGGCCATGAAAACTCGTCGTCACCCCTGCGCACGCCCGTCCTGACTAACCCATACGGATCCAGCCCGGACCAGTACACTCCGACCCGGCCTCCGCTCAATCCCTCGCAGCTCTGGCAACCACAAGGGTCCACTCGTCCGCAGACCGAATTCGAGCAGATGGTGGCAGATTCGGTTGGCCGTCCACTTCCGTTATTCGGGCAATCCCTATTCGTCCAGGCTCCAACCACATTCGCGCCAGTCGATTGGTTGCAGGTTCCAAGTGACTACACCATCGGGCCGGGAGACGAACTACAAATTAGAATTTGGGGCCAAGTCGAAGCCAACTTACGAGTCATCGTAGACCGTTCTGGGCAGATTTACATTCCACAAGTTGGACAAGTAACACTGGCTGGCATTCACTATGGGGCCCTAGAGCAACACCTGAAGCAACAGATTTCCAAGATATTCAAGAATTTCAACGTCACTGCAACCATAGGGCGTCTTCGTTCCATCCAGGTGATTGTTGTGGGCGACGCGCGTTATCCTGGGACCTACACCATCAGTTCGCTAAGTACACTGGTGAATGCAATCTTTGCTTCCGGCGGGCCCACTCCCCAGGGGTCGTTGCGCGACATTCAAGTTCGGCGAGATGGTGTTACCATCACGCACTTCGATTTTTATGACCTGCTAATCAAAGGTGACAAAACAAAAGATGTCCGTTTGCAGCCCGGCGATATTCTTTACATTCCTCACGTAGGTCCCTTGGTAGCCGTCTCAGGCTCAGTGAATTCGCCCGCAATCTACGAAGCGAAGCTTGATTCAACTCTGAGTGACATGATTAATATCGCCGGGGACCTGAACACCGTGGCCGACACGAACAAGATCACGATTGACCGCCTCCTCGATCATCAGGGGCGTCAAACCTTGGAGTTCCCTTACGACGATCAATCTCGGACTCTCAGGGTGAAAGATGGCGATATCATCCATGCATTTTCCATTGTGCCGCGATTTGAAAACACCGTGACCTTGCGGGGCAACGTCGCCAACCCGGGTCGTTACCCTTGGAAACCGGGAATGCGCGTCCGCGATCTGATTCCTGATGCTCAAGCTTTGTTGACTCGCCAGTACTGGCGAAACCGGGCTGCGATCGTCAACGGGAGAGCGACGGAGTACCCGGTACACACGTCGCCTTCACGGAACGGACGGAATAACCTGAATCAACCACAGCAAACCAACGGAGCAGCGTCGAATACCGCAGCGCGAAACGGGAGCGAATCGGACGCGAATTCAAACTCCCAGATTATGGGGTCGGATCAAAGCAGCAGTTCTCCGACCGAATTGCCCGAAGGGACGGGCGGGGGTTCAGCAAATCCCGCCGATTCGCTTTACGGGGAGAGTGAGCTAAATCCCTCGGCTAACCAGTCGCAGAATTCCAGCGATCACACTGCCACGGGTCAGCAACCTTTGGCCATGTCGACGACGACCCCTTACTCTAACGTCGTCAAAGATGTTGCCGAGGATGTACGACGTTATGCTCCCGAAATCAACTGGGATTACGCCATCATTCAGCGTGTCAATCCTACTGATCTCTCCTCCAAGCTCATTTGGATGAGCCCGCGGAAAGCGATTATAGAACAAGACGACGCCAGTAACCTGGAATTGCAGCCGGGCGATATAGTCACGATCTTTTCTCAACGAGATATCAGCGTCCCGCAGGCAGACCGCTCTCAGTACGTGATCGTCGAAGGCGAGGTTATGCGGCCCGGCGTTTATAAGCTTGAAAATGGCGAAAACCTTCGCTCAGTTTTGCAAAGAGCCGGAGGACTGACTCCTGACGCCTATATTTACGGCTCCCAACTGACGCGTGAATCCGCGCGCGTCGACCAGCAGAAAAGTCTTGATCAACTTGCAAACACGATGGAGGTACAAATCCGACAGTCCGCAATGTCCGTGGCAGCTTCCGCTCAGGCAGGGGATCTGCCGCAACTGCTTGCGGCACAAGAAGCGATCATTGCTCAACTAAAGAACACTCGTGCCAACGGACGGGTCGCTCTACCAGTGAAACCTCAGGACAAGAACCTCGCAGACTTCCCCGATATGGTGCTCGAAGACAATGACCGGCTGTCAATTCCTCGTACCCCTTCAACTGTCTCCGTGGTTGGAGATGTGTATAATCCCGGATCATTCATCTTTGAACCTCGCAACACCGCCGGGGCTTATTTGGAAATCGCCGGGAATGGAAAACCCCAGTCCGACTTGCATCACGCATTCGTGCTACGAGCGAACGGAGTGGTAGTCGCGGCGCATAACGTGAACGGACTCTTCACCGGGTCTAAATTCGATCGTCTCCGCCTGTATCCCGGCGATCAGATTGTAGTGCCTTATAAACTGCCTACCGGAGCGTTCGTTCGTGGACTGCGCGATTGGACGCAGATCACCTCGCAACTGGCGATCACTGGCGCAGCCCTGGCGATAGTCGCACCATGATCGCCGACTACTGATGAACGTGTCGCCGTGGTCCCGTTGCCTTCTAGCGGACTGGACTAGAAGTGCTGTCTGGAACAAGACTTCGAAAGCTTGGCCAGTCTCTCAATTCATACGACCACAAAAGGGCAAGCATTAACCAAAACATCGGCTCCGTATCGGTCTGATAGCTTGCATTAAAAACCATGATCGCCGCTATACACGGTAGCACGTCCTTTCTTCCAATTATTGGGAACAAAAGAAGGAACGCCAAAACGAAAAATGCAGGTAGTCCTATTTCAGCAAGGGTAGTGACATATAAGCTGTGAAAGTTTCCGCGTTTGTCATTTCCGAAAAAATCTTCCAGAACTTTGGGAGCAGCCCCGTATCCGATGCCTGTGATAACAGTCTTTGTCGAGGTTAACCAAGTTTCCAGACCTCGTTGTATCAAGAGAATGTGGCTTTCACCCGAACTGCCCGGATCCATCGACATCTTGGCAGAAACCGCATCCGCGATTTCCCATGCTTCTGCTAGCCTGAGCATTTCTTTTTGGTACACGGCGAAAATCAGCGAACCAACAATGGTGACTGTCGCCACCCTTACTAACACTTTTCGCGACCCCAAATGCCTCCAGAAACTACGGGAAAACAGGTAATATGCCAACCAACATAAAGTGCCGGACCTCGATAAGCTAAGAAAAACCAGCGGTGCAATCACGAAACGAAGGACGGGCGTGTAGCGCGATTTGGCCGCAAACCTGTCGAGCAGCGCTATGTACATTGTTAGCACGAAGCCTGCGCGATTGGAGTCGTACACCGTTCCAGACAGCGTTGGCAGCCAAGGTCCCAATGCTGCGGGCGCAAATGTCGACTCTAGCCATGAACCATCTCGATTGCCGGTCATTATAAGTCCATGGCTCCACGCAAGACACTCTGCAATACAAAATACTATGTATACAACCAAGCCAACTGTGACGCACTGTACGATCAGCTTTTCCTGTGCCCGCTCTTCCAATACCTGCAGCGAAATGTAATATCCCAACACAGCCACAAGGAACAAATCACAATAGGCTACAAGGCCCCTTTCCGGATCAAGGCCGATTGGGATGGAAGCAAATGAAAGAAGTAAAAATACGCTAGCCGCGGCAAGGAAAGGAATCTGTCTCCGGATGGGCATTGTGACTGTTAAGCGAAGCATTCTGTCTGGCGTCCCGCGGAAGATACTAATCAGAAGGACTAGCGGCGCGAGAACCAGAAACGGAGTGAGTGTGAACGGACCATGTCCGCCAAACAGATCGATGCGATCGGCATCTATTAAGCCGATGCTGCCAACCAAGCACACATATTGTAGTTTTCTCAGCATGGGTTAACCACATCCCCTGTATTCTACGAGACTGGCATCTGATGACAGTCCTTACCTCCACACACGCTTCAACGAGGCGAAAAGTATCGCAGTAGAGTCGTGCTTAAGCGAATCGTGAGAGAACGAGCACCTGAGGAAGGGCGCGAGTTCAAGTTGCCTTGTTGTGACAGCGTCCCGCCCAAAATACCAGGAGTCCCCAAAGCATCTGAGATCTCATTCTTAATCGCGTATAATTGCTCAACGTTACCCGGCCAGTTACGTTTGTCGAGTGCCGCCTGTAAGCGACCAGGGGCTCAGCGATATATCTTGTCTTCCCACCAATCAGCGCATTCATGCAGCCAATCCAAGTGTCATGATGCACTAGCCTTCCGGGCGGGAAAGGCAAAGCGCTCCGCAGAAGAGTGGAGCGAAATGCCATTGTGCATCCATGGAACTTTCCAATCAGCAAATTTGACCAGAGTCCAGATCGAAATTTCCCTCTCTTGGCGTAAAAGGAGTCTCCGATTTTGGCCCCATCCTCGTCGACGAGTATCGCGTCGCTTGCCACCAGCATGAGGTCAGGATCGTTGGCAAACACCTGCAGGACTGTCTCTACCTTTTTCGGGAACCAAAGATCATCCTGGTCGCTGAGAAATACGATCTCTCCGGAACTACTTGAAAGCGCGCTCTCAAATGCGCGGAGCACTCCCTGGTTTCTATTATTCTCCATCAAGACTAGACGAGCATCTTGCAGAGCCGCGACTTCGCCGCATGTATGGTCTGTCGAGCCATCATCGACGACAATGACCTCATCGTCAGCGGACAACTGCCCCAGGATTGAGCGCAATTGAAGACTAATATAGTTTTCCCCTTGGTAGGCCGCCATACATACCGAGATTTTTGGTCTATACTTCATTTGCGACTCTGCGACGCAGGGGGACTGCACTGCCACATGCCACTGCTTTGTGTCCGCGGGGGATGATTAGCAGCCCCAGAAGTGTTGTTCCGCAGTCTCGAGAATCTACGCCTGATCGCCATCCAATGGACGATGATATTTAGTTTTCCCTAGAGACTGCAAGGGCGCCGCCGCCGGAAATTGAATAACTGAGGGGGCGGAGCTACAATGATTGTCGATGATCTTCATCGCGGTTGCTATGTAAGGCATCACGTCGCTCACGTTTTGCTGACTCCTGGCTATCTAAATTGTTTGTATGGCCCGAGACAAAATAAGTGAACAAAACATTCCGTTTGCTAATGCAGCGTTCTGTGCTGCCGCTGATAAGGTCTGTCTCATACACATCTAATCCACGACTCGGTGACTGGACGTAGGAGAATATTGGACCTTCGCTTTTCAGTGGCAATGTGCACCTTTAACGGTGGACGGTTTCTCGGCGAGCAACTGGCAAGCATCGCCGCCCAGGATAGGCCTCCAGACGAACTCGTAGTCTGTGATGATGGTTCCTCGGATGGAAGCGTTGAAATCGTAAGGGAGTTTGCTCGCCGCACGAGGTTCCTTACCCGTATTGTAGTCAATGACAGAAATCTCGGCTCGACCAAGAACTTTGAGAAAGCGATCTCTCTCTGCAAAAATGCAATCGTCGTCTTGGCGGACCAAGACGATGTTTGGTATCGGCACAAACTTTGCCGGATCGAAAAAGCTTTTTTGCGATCGAGCGAAATAATATTAGCTTTCAGCGACGCGGATATGATTGGCGACGATTCACAACCGTTGGGCGTGCGCCTTTGGTCCACCTTTTCATTTAATTACGCAGAACAGCTCCGGTTCGTGAACGGACATGCTCTGAAGGTCCTGCTGAAACATCCCGTGGTGACGGGTGCAACCATGGCATTCCGGAGGGAGTGCTTCGATCGCTTCTCTCCGATCCCAGCTAAACTAATCCATGATAGGTGGATATCGTTCTTGCTGGCGGCACAGGGAAAGTTTGAAGTAATTCCGGATCCCCTGATGCAGTACCGCCAACACCGGCTGCAGCAGGTGGGGCCAGGAGCCCGGAGCCCGCGGGAACGGGTAGGGAGAGCTAGGCTCATGACGCCGAATTCCTATCTCGACGAGGTCGAACGCTTCCATGAATTCAGAGACAGGCTGCAAGAACGCCGCACGAGCTTGCCAGATGCCGAAGGCGCTCTAAAGGAAATTAAGCGAAAGATATCCCATCTTGAACACCGAGCCCGATTGCCGCGCGCCAGGATCGCCCGAATTCCGAGAGTTTTCTGGCAAACCTTGAACGGCGATTATTGGCGTTATTCAGCGGGGCTGGATAGTATCGCGAAGGACCTGGTAATTCGCAGGTGAGCTACGCGGCAGCTCACCCGCTCAGCACCCTCAGCCTGATTTGTTATACGCCCTCTCGCTTCCCCATTCTCCCGGTCAGGCCGTCCCAGGTTCCGAGCAAAAAGTTCCGGAACTTCCGTCCACGATTCTCTTCGGTGATCAAGCATACGACCGTATCGTGCAACTGCCTATAGAAACCATTCACGACAAATCTAGGAAATGAGAAAAAATATTTCCGATAAAAAGCGATGCAATTCCGCGAAATGTAATAGCGCCTCATGGCGCTGTGGTGACTAGAGTGAAAACTGTGGCCCATAATGATGACTGTCCTGGGATTGCCCGGAGAATGTAAGAGTGCAGCTTGACTTGAATCGGCGACAAGATAGCCCGCCGCCCGGATGCGAAAACAGTACTCCCAGTCCACAAGATCGATAAAGTATTCTGACGCGAACCATCCGATCCTCTCAAATATCCATGCTGGCATGAGTGCTCCGGACGTCATGGGAAATACCGGACTTCCGTCGCTGGCGCGTGGAACCACCAGCTCGACGCCCGTCTCTGGATCTACATATCTGGGATGAATCGAGCCCACTCTTTCGCGGTCGGGATGGGACTCCCATGCCGCGAACATCTGACGAACAAAACCCGCTGTGATTCCGCTGTCTTGATCGAAGAGCAGTACCCAAGGATAGTGTTGGCTCTTGGCCCAACGGACGCCTTCATTGAACGCCTCGGCCACGCCGAGGTTCTCCCCATTCTCGATCAGTTGAAAGCCGAGGTTCTGGCTGCCCAAGCGCAAGAGGTCAAGCTCATCGACGTTTGAGCCATTGTCGACTATAACTAATCCTTGCACTTGAGTGAGAATTTTGGATAGGTTTTCAATCACCTTTGTGTTGGGATGATAGGTGACAATCACCGCGCATACAGGTTGCGCTGTCATTTCGCGTGCTCCTCATAGCGCGTTGCAGCGGTTGCGGTGCTTATGGTCTGAAGGAAAAGGGCTACGGATCCAGTGCCCACCTCCTGGTTGCATAAATCGGCTGTTATCAACCGTCTGATTCGTTCGAGATGCAAGGATAATGATGTGGAACGGCTTAAGATTATTAACGCGAAGGATTCTTAGGCCCGCGTGATTCACCATGGACAGTGCCGTCATTGTGTCAAAAACATGATGATGCATTGCACGATTCAAGTGATTCGCTAAGCAGCGCTGGCGGAACTGCTGCTTTGTTCCTGCCGCCTCATCTTTGGACAGGTCGTGGAGTTCCAGTATCTCAGCAAGGTGGGTCAAATCTTCTTCTCCCACTGCATTTTCGTAATCCTCAATCATGTGAGCCAGCCGCGTCGTTGTTCGGCGCCAGTCGAAGGTGCCATCTTTGTGGGGCAGTATTAACAGCAACAGCCCGTCATCCTTCAAAACCCGCTTCCACTCGGCGAGCGCACGAAAAGGATTGGCGACGTGCTCAAGACAATGGCAGGCCAGGACGCATTCGTAGCTGGAATCCCCGATAGGTTGCAGATCCGTGGCATCAGAAATGATCTGAGTACCGGGCTCCTTTCCCGGGTGATAAAGAAAAGTATTCCCTTCCCGTACCTCTCCGGTCCAAATTGTGTTTCCAGAATAGAGGCAATTGTCCAACGACTCCAAAACATCGTAAATGGGGACTTCCCCGGCGTAGGCCATCATTGGGCTGGGGCCACCGATTTCGAGACCGCGTTTTGCTCGCAAGAGCGAACGATAGTCGGCCGCGAAGCTTAGCTTTCGGCGGAATTCCTGTCGGACAAGGACGGTTAATCTGGGCCCCAAGATATTGCGGGCGACAATCCGAGCCGTTTTCGCAATCTGCATGGAAGTCTTCCTGGAGCCGTGAGCCTGAACTTGCGACTTGAGCGAACCAATCTGATTTCAGCGGATTAGATTTCGCAGCACGATTTCGTCACAGGGCATTACAGATTCCTAAATGCCCAATCCCAGTTTCCGTTTGACACGCGCTGTCACCTTTTCAGGCCAGCCGCCCATCTCCTGTCCCTGTTTCTTTGTGTGTGTGCCACGTTCAAACACGGTGACGCTGTCGTAAAAGTGCATCGACACAGTAGTCCTGGTAAATTCGGTAGGCGGAATAGCGCCACGAATATGGTCGGCGTTTAGCTCGTCGATTAGATTCTTGCATACTTCGATGAACGTGGAAGGTTTGCGCAGCCCACCCTCGTACTCGTCCCAATAGGCGGTGTGCAAATCTTCCACCATATAGATTCCGTTCTTCAACATTCGGGGGTAAAGAAACTGAAAACTGGCGGTAATGTGGCTCATGATGTGACTGCCATCGTCCAAAACGATGTCAGGCGTACCGACCTCATCCAGCAAACTCTGCAAAAACTTACAGTCTTGCTGCTGCCCGATATACACCTCGATCTGATCCTCCTCAAATTTCTTGCATTCCGGATCAATATCGATACCGATGATTCGGGCGTGGGGGCCAAAATATCGCTTCCACATTGGTAAAGAGCCCCCTAGCCCACAGCCAATTTCGATGAACGTGATTGGCTTGTACACGAAGTCTTTGAAATGCCGTTCGTAGATCGGGAAGTAGTGCTTCCATTTATTGATAACCCTCTTATCGTTGGTGAGGAAGTCAGACCAAAGAGTCATCCGTTACACCTAGCTCCCGAAATGAGATTAGAAATCTGGGCTCCGAACACGACCGCTAGCCTTTCACAGTTTAGAACATTTTCCCGAATATCAATCAGCGCCCGAGACTGCCACAAGCCTTTTTCTGGAGAAATGCATCAACTCGCTCCGCTCCTTCCTGCTTACCCCTCCAAGCCAGGCGAGAACCAGGGTGCTAAGGCTCCAGACAATAACCATTCGCGGGCTAAGAGCTACCTGAGAAGTCGACCACCACAGAGGTAAAAGCACCAGAGACGGAATGGCGACGATAGCGGGCCGGAGCAACCCCTTAACAAATAGCCTTGAACGAGAGATCGCAAAAGTTTCGTGTGTCAAGTGCATGCTTATCGCGAAATGCAGTGACACGCCCACGAGGGAACCGAGGACGGTGCCGAGGGCCACTCCAATGGCCCCAAAGCGGCTGGCTAGATAAATACTGCTGCCCAAATTCACTACGGCTTCGGATACCGCACTTATCGCGGCGGCTCCTTGTCTGCCGGTCGCACAAATCATCGTAGCGTAGGGTGCGCACAAGTTCCGAATTACATTTGCGAAAACGAGGACTCGGAGATATTGCAGAGTGTGAACAGCGTAGACCGGACCAACCCAAAGGCGAAGAATTGGGAAACCGCATACCATGAGTGGCAGTCCAGTTAGCAGCAGGATGACAGTGGAATATCGAGTGATCTTGGCCAAAAAATCGCCCATCTCGGAAGGCGAGCGCTGGGCACTCATAGCGGACGATGCAGGCATGAGAGGATTCACCATCGATGAGATGATCAACAATACAAAACTCGTCGGCAGTGTGGCGATGGAGTAATACGCAGTTTGGACGTAGTCGTAATGGCCCACGATGGTAATGTCAAGTCCGGTGATGCACAACATCGCGGCCGTCAATATAGATTGCAATGAGCAATAGCGAACCACGGTCTCGAGGATACGGACATCCATCAAGCCGATAGATATGCGGATATTCGACGCTTTCTTCCGCCACGCAATCACTTGCAATAGTCCGGTAACGACGTTGACTGCGGCCACCGCGATCCCCATAGCGGCAAGATTTCCGTGGAGAGCGACGACTGCCAGGACAATTGCGGCGTAAGAAGCCCGGTTGACGATCGAAATCGTCATCGGAATCGCAAAACGCTGAAGGCCAAGAAAAACAGCCGAATATACGGCGCAGACCAGACTAAGCGACAGAGAACACCCGACCAGCAACACGCTGATTCGCACATCGGGATAAAGATTCCCAGGCATGGCGCTAAAGAGCCGAGGAACTTGCCATGCAAGAACAAAGGTCAGAAGCACTCCCAGCATTCCCGCCAAAATCATTAGGATCAACCCGGCGCTCGCGTAACGCCCTGCTCCCACTTCATCGCCCCTTGCCTCGTACTCCGCAACAAACTTAGAGACCCCGGTTTGTATGCCCAAGTCGAGATACGATACATAGGCCCCAAGTTGCAGTATCAGAACCCACGCTGAATATGTCACGATGGGTAAGTGGTGGGTTAAATAGGCAGGCAATACGAGCGCAACCAGTCCAACCGCCGCAACCCGCGCCAGGCTGGCGACGATATTGCGGGAAATGGTGGCACCTAGGCTGCTCGATCTCGCTGGCTCTTTGCTCGACAAATCGGGAGTCATCGTTGAGACTTCACGCAAGTTATCGCCCCTGTAAAACCCCATTCAAAAAGATTCGAACAGATAAAAGATCTCAATCAACCTGGAGGCGTGCTGATTCGTATAGACCTTGTAGACCGTATTTTCGCACCCACTGGCCCATCGCTCTGTGAAGAATACACCAAGGATGGATGCCGAAGAGGGGATGCCTTTAACGACATGATGACAGCATTCTTGGGATCGTGCTCACTACTGTGTGGCAGGGTCGAGTTGCAGTTTTTTTCTAGAAATAATAACCTCGCATTTCGTTTCTTTCGGAAGAGCAACGAGACGCCGCACGTGAGGCCTCGCTGATACGCCAAGCTGCGTGGCGCTCGGTGAAGAGTCAGGCTGTCACCAGCGGTTTCGCCGGAACTCCTTCAAGACGAATTAGGACACAAGCCAGCCAACCACGATTTTCAGGTGGACTGTCCAATTACGAAGACGAGCCCCGATGCTGCCACCGGCAAACAAACAACCAGTTGACCACCTCTCGCTTCGTTCTCACCTCCCTGCGAAACTGCCGCCCTATTTGCTCACCACGTTCGTGGTGATCACATGCTTTGCGATTTTCGTTCCGCTGAATCCAGACATGCCCGACAAAGGAATTGATCAACCATGGATTTCTTCAATCAATGAGGCTCGCAGCAAGTCGGAAAGTTCTGAGCGCCTGGCGAGGATTGATCAGTCCTGGGTTCTCGCAATGAATGAAGCTGTGGCACGACACCTCAGATTCGGCAAGCAAATCGTGTTTACCTTCGGTCCCTATGCATCGATCTACACCCAATCTTTTCACCCAGCGACCGATCGCCTGATGATGTTTGGCAGCACTCTCCTCGCATTCTCGTATGCGATTGCATTGTTGTATCTGGCGCGCGGCAGAGGGCCGTACATATTACTTGCGCTGATGTTATTTCTTGCGACTTTTCCATCCCGGGACATGCTGCTGCTTTCGTATCCACTCCTTCTGGTGCTCTGCGCCGTAAAGTTCGCGAATTTCGGCGATCTCAGGAAGTCCGGGAATCTCGGTTGGCTGCATACTTTGGCACTCGTCGTGACATTTTCCGCCCTGGGGCTGTTGCCTCTTATAAAAGTAAGTCTTCTATTTCCCTTGGCCCTGTCGCTGACCGTAGTTTATTCCTTTATTCTGTACTGCTTTCCGTTCAAACAAACGATTCCCTTACTACTGATTCCCTTCTTAGCCGCCATCGGGTTTTGGATTATTGCCGGTCAGTCAGTCTCTGACTTGCCGGCGTTTCTGCACGGCACACTGCTCCTGACGTCCGGGTACACTGACGCGATGTCATCCCCGTGGGTGGCGTGGCCCGGCGTCATCGGTTTTGGATTTGTATTCACATATGTGACTATCTCGGCCATCGTATTTTTTTCGGTGGTTCGTTTTAACCGATTAACTTTCTGGTCAAAATGGCCGCTGGGATTTTTCTGTGCAGCATTCCTCCTGATCGGATTCAAACATGGATTCGTGAGGACCGATCACGTATTCATTGCGTTCAACTTGCTCGTCATTATTATCTTAGCCATCGGTTTTCTGTATACGAATCGATACCTAGTGGCATCACTATCGGTGGCTGTTGCGCTCGTGGTGGGTATTTCTTTTCGCCAGGAGCCGATACTAACCAAAGAAGTTAAAGAAACTTTTGGAGTCGGCACAGCGACTCAAGGTAAACGCCGCGGCGAAATCCTCACCTTTATTTCCAAAAGGGCGCTCGGCACATTTTCTCGAATTACCTATCAAAGCACGTACCACACGTATGCCTCCGCCTGGGAGGGGTTGCGCTTGCGACTTGCTAACGGCAACGCATTGCGCAATCGGTTTCAAGGCGCGATCGCGAATATCAGAAGCGAATACACGGTACCCGTGCTCAAAGGAAGCGCCGACATTTATACGTACGAGCAGGCAGTTCTACTGACATCAAAGAATGCATGGGACCCGCGCCCCATCTTCCAAAGTTATTCGGCCTACATCCCCGCTTTAGCGGAACTCAACGAGCAGCATCTTAGGGGCGCAAATGCTCCCGACTGGATTCTGTTTGACCTTATGACAATCGATGATCGTCTTCCCTCGATCGAAGACGGTGTGAGTTGGCCCGCTTTGCTGGATAATTACACATTCGTCTCATTTGATGGTCAATTTGTTCTGATGTGCAGGAAGCAAGTCCTCCAAGCCAGGAGTAGCTACCAACTGATTGACCAAGGGACTTACAGGACAAGTTCCACCGTCGTTCTACCGGATACGCACGGACCCTTGTTCGCGGAAGTCAACCTCAAGCCAACCCTCGCGGGAAAACTCTGGATGATACTGTTTAAGCCCCCGCAGCTAAATATCACAGTGAATATGGGAAATGGGGTGAGTAGGAGTCACCGAGTGATTTCGAATATGATGACGACAGGTTTTATTGTGTCGCCGCTCGTTTCTGATACAGCGGAATTTGCTTCCCTGGTCGCTGGCGACCGACGTTTCGAAGAGAAAAACAGGGTCGAAAGCATCTCCATCGCACCCTCTTATGGCGGCGCCCTCCTGTGGTCTGGAACATTCGCGCTCACGGTCAAGAGGTATCAGGATCAAACTATCCCGAAGTCTACCGGCGAGGCCGGTGCAGCTGGGATTATGCCGACCCCGGCATTTCGACAACTCCACTAAGAATTGGTTGTTGCACCAATGATTTCTTCGAACATCTGGGTATCAAGGGAGACCTTCGTGATACTTTGAAGCAGGCTTGGCGATGTCTGCGTCAGGGTGGTCACTTGTCGCTCTTGGCTCGGATATTCGTTATCTGCAGGGCGCTTTGACGGGATTGGAGGATGCCCAAGGTGGGACAGAAAGTCGTACTAGTCACGGGTTCTTGCGGACTGATTGGCTCGGAAGTCAGCCTATTTTTCTCTCAGTTGGGGTTCAAAGTTGTCGGTATCGACAGCAATCTCCGCGCCGTTTTCTTCGGCCCCGAAGGAGATACAACTTGGGTTCTGAGCCGACTCAGGGAAGAGATTCCTGACTACCGACACAGCACTCTCGACATCCGGAATCGTGAAGCATTGCTGCCTTTCGTCAAAGAGGTGAAGCCCGACCTTATCGTCCATACTGCCGCGCAACCTTCTCATGATCGTGCAGCTGCGATTCCCTTTCTCGATTTCGAGACCAATGCACTGGGCACTCTTCATTTGCTGGAAGCGGCGCGACAATACTGCCCCGAGTGCCCATTCATACACATGTCCACAAACAAGGTCTACGGCGACCGGCCCAATGCGATTTTGCTGGAGGAATTCAAATCGCGGTGGGATTATGCAGATCCCGCCTACGAGAATGGGATCCCCGAGAGTCTTTCGATCGATCAGAGCAAGCACTCTTTATTCGGAGCTTCGAAAGTGGCCGCTGACGTAATGGTGCAAGAATACGGTCGCTACTTCGACCTGCCGACGTGTTGCCTGCGCGGTGGCTGCCTAACTGGCCCGAATCACTCTGGAGTTGAGTTGCATGGCTTCCTCAGTTATCTGATCAAGTGCAATATGGAGGGTCGTGAATACAAGGTCTACGGTTATAAGGGCAAGCAGGTGCGCGACAACATCCATTCCCACGATGTTGCGTGTTTCATGTACGAGTTCTCGAAGAACCCACGCGTGGCGGAAGTATACAATCTTGGCGGCGGTAAGCAGAATTCATGTTCTATACTTGAGGCTTTTGAAATCGTCCAACGACATACCAACCGGTCCATGAAATGGCAGTACGTCGATGAGAATCGCAGCGGCGATCACATTTGCTACTACAGCGACTTGCGCAAGATGAAGGCGCACTATCCCTCCTGGGGCATCACCAAGACGCTCGACACTATTTTTGAAGAGATCGTTACGGGATGGATGGAGAGGTTAGCGAAGCAGGCTAGCGGATGAAGGCCTTCATCACCGGAATTTGCGGATTCGTAGGATGTTCGCTGGCCGAGTCTCTGTTGCAGAGGCATCAGAATCTATCGATCTTCGGCATCGATAACTTGATGCGTCCCGGATCCGAGATTAACCGTGCACGCCTCCGAAAGTTAGGCGTGAAATTCATTCACGGCGACATTCGCGCGCCGAGCGACTTTGAGAATCTGCCCGCGGCGGACTGGGTGATTGACGCTGCTGCCAACCCAAGCGTTTTAGCCGGAGTACAGGCAGGATCAGGCAGCCGGCAACTGTTCGAGCACAATCTCGCTGGGTTGGTGAATGTACTCGAATATTGTAAGGCCCATCGGGCGGGCCTGTTGCTGCTCAGCAGCAGCAGGGTCTATTCGATCTCCTCGCTTTGCTCAATTCCACTTAAGGAAGGTCACAAATCTTTCCAATTGGACCACTCCAAACCTCTGCCGCCCGGTCTAAGCCTCCGTGGAATCGGGCCCGAGTTCTCGACGGACCCGCCAATCTCGCTTTATGGCAGTACGAAGCTCGCCTCGGAAACCATCGCGCTCGAATACGGCTACGCTTTCGACTTCCCTGTTTGGATTGACCGCTGTGGTGTACTGGCTGGACCCGGGCAGTTTGGCACTCCCGATCAGGGGATTTTCTCTTATTGGGTGAACGCCCACCTGCGACGTTGCGCCTTGCGCTATGTCGGCTTCGATGGCACCGGGAAACAAGTCCGAGATGCGCTCCATCCACAAGACCTTGCGGCACTGGTGGATCGCCAAATCACGACCGAATGNNAATGTTCGGGAGGTCGTCGGGTTTACACCGCCGGAGGCGGGTTGGAAAATGCCATGTCACTGGCGCAGCTTACCGCATGGTGTGATGCTCGATTCGGAACCCTCGCCCCTCTCGCCGACCTGCGTCCGCGCACTTATGATGTTCCTTGGGTTGTGATGGACAATCACGACGCGGAGGTTGACTTCGATTGGCGTGCCGAGGTATCCATTGAAAATCTGCTCACCCAGATCGCCTGCCATGCCGAACAGAACCCCGACTGGCTGGAAAGGAGCGGTCTGTGAAAACGCCGCCGCTGCCAGAGTCCCCCGCGCCACTCCATCTTCTCTCCGTTGTGATCCCTGCGCAAAACGAGGAAGGATGCATCGCCTCGACGGTGGAACACCTCCATCTCGCGCTGCGGTTAGAAGGTATCGCCCACGAAATCATCGTGGTCGATGACGGAAGCACCGACTCTACTTGGGAAATCCTGCAACGGACAATGATGAATGTGCAGACCTTGCGACCGGTGAAGAATCTGGGCCCGCGCGGATTCGGAAATGCCATTACGCTCGGCTTTGATCACATGCACGGGGACGCAGTCGTCGTGATGATGGCCGACGAGTCGGACGACTGTCGGGATGTTGTCCGTTACTGGCGAACTCTGAAAGAAGGTTGGGATGCGGTCTTCGGATCCCGGTTTGTCCGCGGGGGCGGGGTTATCGATTATCCTTGGACCAAGTTGTACGTGAATCGATTGGCGAATACTTTCTTGCGTCTCCTGTTTCACGTTCCCTTAAACGACTTTACCAATGCGTTCAAGGGTTACCGGAAATCTGTAATCGACGGCTGCCGGCCTTTTCTATCGCCTCATTTCAACCTTACCGTGGAATTGCCGCTGAAAACGATTGTCCGCGGCTATTCATGGACCACAATGCCCATTACCTGGAGAAACCGTCGCGTCGGCATCTCCAAGCTTAAGATCAGGGAGATGGGCAGTCGTTATCTGTTCATCACGCTTTACTGCTGGCTGGAGAAACATTTCAGTCGCGGTGATTACTGGAGGCGGACGGAGCCGACCGAAGCCCGCTCGAACGCCCGGAGTGCCTGAGATTCCATCTGCCTCAGTCTGGGCTAACCTCTCGTATACAGTCACTGCGCTGTGGAGATCATAGGATCGCGTAACACTTTAAACCCAATGCAAGATTTGTGTTTCAATGGCATCTGCGGGTGGAAAGTCAGGCTTCCCGGGCGATCTATCTTCACGATCCTTTGCAATTCTTTACTGCCCTGATGCTGTCATGCCGCATTTTTCGATAGCGGCTGCGCCACAACTCGTGTAAGATTCCGTTTCATTTGTAGAAACAGTTCTGCCACTCGGGAGGAGAACTATGTTCGATTGCAGGATACGCTTTGTGGTAGCTACGCTAGTCGCCTCTTGCCTGGCAATCTTGACGAGTTGTGGTTCCGCTGGCCCCGCTACTATAAGTCCATCCGCAGTTGTGGTTCTGCCTGGACAGAGCTTTCAGTTCAATGTTTCCACGGTTTTGTTGTCGCCGCCAGTATTGTTGGTTAATGGTGTCGTGGGCGGTTCGTCTTCTACCGGAACGATAACGAATGAAGGCCTTTACACCGCCCCGGCGACACCATCCGGACATCAGGTAACAGTTAGTATCAAAGGTCAGTCAAGTTCGGCAGCCGTCACTCTTATTTCGGGCGTGTCCGGTTCAGTGGTATCCACCCAACAGCCGTTGGTGGCCTCCTACTCGATAACGGTTCCAGCCGGCGCATCTACCCAGGTGCAGTTCGGGCCAGACACTAACTATGGTCTTACCACGTCTGCCAGCTTGATGCCCGCAGGCGGTCAGGTCACAATTCTGGTTGCCGGTATGCGAGGGAGCACAACCTACCACATGCAGGCCGTTGTCGATATGTCCAACGGCTCCAAACTATTGGACGCCGATCATGCGTTTACGACCGGCTCCCTTCCAGTCGGTCGGGTTCCCGATATTACCGTGCAAACAACTGGGATTGGCTCGCCAAGTCCGGGGGTCGAACTTTTATCGATGGTGCCGCGCGTCACCGGTCAAACCCCGCTTTCCGCTGTGGCGACTGACCAAGAAGGTAATGTGATCTGGTATTACGATATTGGAACGAGTAATGCGCTTCCCGTCAAACCACTACCTAACGGTCATTACCTGGTCCTCGTGGCGCCCCCGGCAGCAACCGCAGGCGCGGGTAATGAGATCCGGGAGATCGATTTGGCCGGAAATATCATTACCGATGTTTCTCTTAGTACCGTCAATGCCGCGGTGAGCGGCATTTTTGGCGCGCAACTTTCGACTCTTCATCACGATGTAGCGGCCTTACCCAATGGACATTGGATATTGCTCGTCAATTATGACCTGACGATTAACAATGTGGCCGCGGGAGGAGATGCACTCGTCGACTGGGATCCNNCCTTTCATCACGATGTAGCCGTGTTGCCCAACGGGCATTGGATCTTGCTCGTCAACTATGGCGAGACGATTAATAATGTGGCCGGAGTTCCGCCGAACACCGTAATGGAGGGCGATGCGCTCATTGATTGGGATCCGCAGCAGAACGTAGTTTGGACTTGGTCAACCTTCGATCATCTTCCGCTTTCACATGTCCCCTACGGCTTCGCCGCGGCGGGTTCGGGTATGGCGACAGATTGGACTCATTCCAACGCGATCGTCTACTCGCCGACGGACGGGAACCTGATCCTGTCGATGCGCAATCAGAATTGGATTATAAAAATCAGCTACGACAATGGCGCCGGCGACGGCAGTATTCTGTGGACTTTCGGTGATGGTGGCACTTTCACCCTACCTCCGGGACAGGCCCCTATAGAATGGAACTATGGGCAACACTATCCCACTATCGTAAGTCCGAATAGCGCCGGTGTTTTCTCCCTCATGTTCTTCAATGATGGGAACAACCGCCTGATAGATAGCAACAACGATGTGTGCGGCACTGCGGGAGTCGTTGCTTGTTATAGCAGCATTCCTATCTTTCAACTCGATGAATCCGCAAATACTGCCGAGGTGCTGTGGGAAGACAATCTGCTGCCGTACTATTCCACCTGTTGCGGAGATGCATTGGTTCTGCCCAACGGAGACGTCGAGGTTGACATAGCGAACGACTTTACTGTCACCCCGGACTATTCCGACATCCAAGAGGTGACCCAAACCAACTCTCCTGAACTCGTCTGGGAGATGCAAATTTATAATCAGCTAGCATATCGCGGCATGCGCATCCCTAGTTTGTACCCTGATCAAGTTTGGCCTGCTACTGCGCTCTCGGGACCATCTCGCGCAGCGGCGCCAGCCAAGACCAAAAAACCTTCTGGAGCATCTGCGGCCGCGATGAGCGTGCGGAACCCTCCGCTTTGACAGTTTTGTTCGCGTGGAGGATTCGTCATGGATGCCTTCAGCGTAGAGGCTGAGTCAATCAGCTTCGTGTCCAAGTTTTCGCACGATCCGCAATAGGCGCGGTGTCGGGACTCTCACGCGCGTTGCAGGCAAACATGGACGCCGATGATGCAATTGCCTCCGGCCCCTCCGCCGAAGCCGCGGGATCGGTTGGGTACATCGAAGGATCCCTGCTCTTGAGGTCAAACTCCAAGGCCGTAACGCATTTGAGGGTCCCGCGACGGGCGGCCATTTCTTGGCCTTCCTGGCATTGGCGCTGGGACTTACTTCATGTGGCGGCGGAGGCGAAGTCAAGGAAGTTCCGCCACTCGCAACCACGCCAGCCGGAACCAGCACAGCCCCGCTCCCACGAGCGGTCCCGGTGCCGCCCAACACACCACAACACTAACCATCACCATCACGGAATGATGCGCGAATGGTGAACATGCACGTTAACCGCAATTAAGAGCACCGCTGCACCAGCAGCGCGGTCGGAGCTATTCGCCATATCAAAATGCGTCGGCTCATTCGGTAGCCCACCTTTTACGGTCCGTCACACATGTCGGACCGCCAAGCGCCTGCCGTCGACGCTACGAGTGTATCCGCAGCGTGCGGCAACCACCCGGATACGGTCTAAAACTAAACCTTTACATGGTTATATACTGCGCTGGTAGCGGCCATTGAGGAGGAGTGGAGAGGATGATCGGCGACTGGAGGAAAAAGGGCCATTTTGCACCGATATGGGTGTCAGTTTTCCTGCTCGGCGTAAGCGCGTTTGTTCTAATGGAGAACGACTGCGGGGATGCCCCGAGGCCGATCCAGCATGTGGTGATCCTCTTTCAGGAGAATCGCACGCCAGATAATCTCTTCCAGGATCCTGTGCTCATTGCTCGTAGCGCCGATATTCTGAGTTACGGAGTGAACTCCAGAGGCGAGACCATCCCGCTCACCGAGATTGGCCTTGGCATGACTAGCCCCAATCCCGATCTATATGATTTGAGTCACGCCCACAGCGCTTTCCTGCAAATGTGTAATTTGAACCAATCTACTGGCCGATGTGCCATGGATGGCGCCAACGGTATTTACGTCGAATGTGCCGGAGGCTCGCGCGCTTGCCTACCCGCGAATCCCCAGTTCAAATACGTAAGTCCTGCGGAGGTTCAGCCTTATTTCCAAATCGCCGAGCAGTATACTTTTGCAGATCGCATGTTCCAAACTAACCAGGGCCCCAGTTTTCCAGCCCATCAGTTCATCCTGTCCGGAACATCCGCTCCCACCGCAACCAGCAATTCATTTGCCGCCGAAAACCCCTTAAATACTGGCCAGTCAGGTTGCATCGCTCCTCCGAATGAGACGGTCTACATGATTGAACCCTCCGGGCAGGAGTCGAGCCGTCAATATCCTTGTTTCGAACATCCCACATTGACCGATCTGCTAAATGCCGGCGGCGTGAGTTGGCGCTACTATACCCCCGGAGCCGGCTCGATATGGACCGCTCCGAATGCAATTCAACACATGTGTGGACCGAATTTGCCCCCCCCCAATGCCACGGAGTGCGTCGGATCGGATTGGACTCGTCACGTGGTGCTGTACACGCCGCAGAACCCCGCTCCGGTGTTAACCGATATTGCGAAGCTGCAGTTACCAGCCGTGAGTTGGGTGATTCCCAGCGGGGCCAATTCCGATCATGCGTCCCTAAATGAAGGGGGAGGACCGTCCTGGGTGGCTGCAATTGTTAATGCCATCGGCGACAGCCCCTATTGGTGCAATACCGTCATCTTTATCACATGGGACGACTGGGGAGGCTGGTACGATCACGTATCGCCA
>PLUJ01000171.1 GCA_003165455.1 Acidobacteriaceae bacterium
TCTCGTTCGGTGCAGTGCTTTACGAAATGGCTACCGGCGACGTTCCTTTCCACGGCGAGAGCTCCGCTGTGATCTGCGAAGCGATCATGAATCGCGCGCCCGTCGCGGTAGTGCGGCTGAACCATGATGTCCCTGCCAAACTTGAAGACATCATCAACAAGGCTCNNAATCTGCGCTACCAGCACGCCTCGGAGATTCGCAGCGACTTGCAGCGCCTCAAGCGCGACACCGACTCGGGCCGTATGCCATTGCCCGTCTCTCAGGCCGCTGACTCCACCATTGTCATCTCGGCACCATCAAGATCCGCTCAGCACACCCCCGTTTCTGCCAGCGCCCCGGCAGTCGGCGCCGCTGACGCGTCGTCTCGATCTTCTCGCTGGCTGTCTTCCTATTGGAAGATTGCCCTGGTGATCGCGGCGGTGATCGCGATTGCTGGAATAGGCAGCCTCCTTTGGTTCTCCAGGCAGCACACAGCCGGCGTGCCTAGCTCTACCAGCCAAAAGACTCTTGCCGTACTCCCATTGCAAAATCTGGGAGGTGACAAAGAAATCGATTTTCTCCGTCTCGCACTGGCCGATGAAATCGCCACCTCACTCAGCTATGTCCGCTCGTTAACTATCCGTCCTTTTGCCACTACCAGCAAATACGACTCCCCTACACTCGATCTGCAGGAAGCCGGCCACGCTATGCACGTGACCGACCTCGTCACCGGACATTATTTGAAGGAGGGTTCTCAGATCCAGATCACGCTCGAAGCCATTGATGTCGAGAACAATCGCACCGTGTGGCGGGACACGATGACCGTGGCTGCTCCCGATATGATTGCCATGCGCGACCAGATCACGGCCAAAGTCCGTCAAGGACTCCTTCCCGCGCTGGGCGCAGGAGCGGATTCCAACCAGGGTGCCACGAAACCTAAGAACGAGGAAGCCTACGATCTCTACCTCCGCAGCGTCTCTCTGCCGCATGATCCGCTTCCCAACAAAGACGCCATCGCCATGCTGGAGCGCGCCGTAGGACTCGACCCCTCCTACGCGCCTGCCTGGGGCGCCCTTGGGCTTCGCTACCATTACGACGCCGCTTATTCGAACGGCGGAGATGCCGCGTTTCAGCGTTCCAACAACGCTTTTGAACGCGCGCTGTCTTTGGACCCGAACCTGATTTCCGCTGCCGGTCAACTGGTCACGAATCATGTCGAAAGAGGGCAACTGGTCAAAGCCTACCAGGAGGCAAAGGCGCTTGTGACTGCGCATCCTGAGAATGCCAACGCCCACTTTGCGCTGGCATACGTTCTTCGTTACGGTGGGGCGATTGAGGAATCGGCGCACGAGTGTGATACCGCGCTCGGTCTGGATCCAGGAAATTACACATTTCGCTCTTGCGCATTTTCCTTTGATCAATTGGGCAACTATCCGCGCGCCGTGGAGTTTCTTGCGCTCGATGCCGGGTCGGAGTATTCCGAAGATAACCTAATGCGGCATTACATCCGCGACGGAAAATTGGCGCAGGCAAAGGATCTGGCGATTAGGTTGGGAAATAAGCCCATGATTGCCTGCCTGGATGGTTCTTCAGACCCCGCAAATGCGGCAGCCAAAGCGCGCGAAGGAGTCGCGTCCATTCTGGCGGATCCCGATCCAGAGCCGCACTACGTGGTCGCGGCCGACTTTCTCTTCTGCGGACACAAGGATGAAGCTGTCCGCTTGATCAAGAGCGCGATCGACGGGCACTTTTGCGCGTACACCGGCCTGCAAAACGATTCCGCATGGGCGAAATTGCGAGGTACGCCCGAATTCGCCGACCTGCTTTCCGCGGCGAAAAAATGTCGGGAGGATTTTATGGCGCAGCGAGACGAGTAACAGTACTTACACCGGATCGACTTCGCTTCGCCAACAAGATGGTCGCATTCGTCTCAGAGATGGCTGAGCCGCGATACTCAGCGGTCCTGGAGAACGCGGATCTCGTGCAGTCGCATCAGGTTTTCGTCGACCGTTACCAGCGTAAGATCGAATACCTTTGCGGTAGCCGCAAGAAAATGATCGGCAGGATCACCGTGGAGAAAGTTTATCGAGGCGATGGCAAGCGCCACCTCAATCGTTAGCGGCGCTTCGGTAAGCTCCAAATCATGCATGGTCTTGCCGACCCAAGCTGCAACATCGTTAGGCAGCGTAAGACGTCCCTTGCGGAGCAGCACGATCAATTCCCCCACACTTACCGGAGATAGCCATAACTCGTTCGCAGGGTCGGCCAGAGCTTTGCCAATGCGGCGACCAAGGCGCTGTGGTTCAAGCGTGCTCCACAGCCAGATGTGAGTGTCCAGAAGCAATTTCACCGGAAGGCTTCCCAATCGTCCCAACTGCCGGTGGGGCCAACAATATCGCCCAGGATTTCGCCCGTTCCGACCATGGATCCGAAACGTCGCCCCGTCGGCTTGCCCGGCGACGGCGGCACGACTTCAGCCACGGGTTTACCAAAACGCGTCACGCGAATCGGCTTCCGCGTTTTGCGAACCTCTTCAAGAATGCCCAGGCACTTGGCCTTGAACTCGGAGATGGCGACCTCTTTCATCCATCGATTAAACCATAGTCAATGACCATGGTCAATATGCAATGCCGCCATTAGCTGAAGCAGCCCTCAGTGCTGAGTGTGCGATGAAGCAGCGCGAGCTCCGTTCCGCTCAGACCCCAATCACCCCCACCAACTCCTTCACCGCCGCCGCGCTCTTATCCAGCCCGGCCTTCTCTTCCGGCGTCAGCTTAATCTCTATAATCTGCTCAATCCCCTTCGCTCCCAGCTTCACCGGCACGCCGACATAAAGGCCATTAATCCCGTACTCGCCCTGCAAATACGCGGCGCAGGGCAGAATCTTTTTCTTGTCTTTAAGGATTGCCTCGACCATTTCTGTCGCCGCGGCTGAAGGCGCGTAATAAGCCGAGCCCGTCTTCAGATATTTCACAATCTCCGCTCCGCCATCGCGCGTACGTTGCACCAGAGCTTCAAGCCGCGATTTCTCAATTAACTCGGTAATCGGAATGCCCGCAACGGTGGAATACCGAGGCAGCGGAACCATGGTGTCGCCGTGACCACCCAGCACAAATGCCGTCACGTTCTCCACGCTGACTTTCAATTCAGCGGCAATGAACGCGCGAAATCGAGCCGAATCCAGCACCCCGGCCATGCCAATCACGCGCTCTCGCGGAAATCCACTGAGCTTGTAAGCAGCCTGTGCCATGGCATCCAGCGGATTCGAAACAACAATCAGAATGCAATTCGGCGAATACTTCACCACTTCGCCCACCACCACTTTCATGATGTTGTAATTCGTGTTCAGCAAATCGTCACGGCTCATCCCCGGCTTGCGTGGGATCCCAGCCGTGATCACCACAATGTCAGAGTTCGCGGTGTCTTTGTAATCGTTGGTGCCCGTTATGTACGAATCCCGTTTCTCAATCGGCATCGCCTCGAGCAAGTCGAGTCCCTT
>PLUJ01000197.1 GCA_003165455.1 Acidobacteriaceae bacterium
TCGTCGAGCAGTAGAATGTCGGGCGCTTGTACAACAGCTTCCACAATGGCGAGCCGCTTTTGCCAGCCGCCGGAGAGTGAATACGCCTCTGCGTCCAGATCTTCGAAACCGGCGCGGCCTAAAGTCTCNNCAAAGCGGGTGCCGCGCTCGGAATCTGCGAGGCCAGACCGTTCCATGGCATCTTGGGCGACAGAACGAACGGTGGCGCCGGATTCAAATTGTGAGTCCTGTGCCACATAACTCAGGCGAACCCGCTTTCGCAGGGCAATCTCCCCGCTGTCCGGGCTTACGTCTCCAGAGAGAATTCGGAGGAGTGTGGACTTTCCAGAGCCGTTGGGGCCAATAAGGCCAATCCGGTTCCCTTCGGACACGGTAAATGAAACATTCTGAAAGAGCGGGCTGGCTCCGAAAGCTTTCGAGATTCCCTGTGCATTGATAATTGGCGGCAACGGATCATGAACTCCTGATGAACTGATTCGAGATTATCAGTAAAGCAGGTTATTGGAGTCTACTCAGGCTGAAACAGGGCTCTAAAATCGCTAAAGGAGCGGCGATTTCTGCCGATCTTCCATTGACGGGCAAGAATTGACGGGCAGGATACGTTCTGTAAGTACAGCAACCGTCACCGATTCGCTATCTCTCGAAACTGCTCAACGGAAGGTATGATGACCTCTAGAGTTGCGATTGCGAACACCGAAGAACTGCATAAAGAGTGGCGTCCCGTTCTCGAGTTAGCGACTCGAGAGGTGTTTGAATTGATGCTAGCCTCTCAACTCACTGCGGTGAAAGGCTTACCCCCCACGACCCTCAATGTCACGGCGATGGTGGGACTAGCAGGGATCCTGCAAGGGCTGATGGGCGTTCGGTGTGAACAGAAGGCCGCAGCTCTCATGGCGTCGAGGATGCTCGGAGTGGATATCGATAACGTTGGCCCGGAGATTTCCGACGCCATCGGCGAAGTTTGTAACATGGTCGCGGGAAATTTTAAAAATAAAGTGAGTGGATTGGGCGATGGCTGCATGCTTTCTCCCCCCTCCGTGATCACCGGGGACGATTACGTGGTACATTCCCAGCCGGAAAACCCGACGCTCGAAGTCACATTGCTACTGGAAGGCATGCCCATCGTGGTCTCTCTGCACATAAACACTTAATGTTACTGAAAACTCTTACTGATCATTTTCACTCTCACCGCACTGCCACGCTCGTCAAATGTTTCAAGCCTGATCCGTGTCAGTAATATCCACAATCGAATCCTGTTTCTTTTTTCGCCATTCTTTGAAGACTGACGGCCGCCTGAAGTGTTTTTAGTCTCAAATCCATGGTCACGATGCAAAAATGAGCCGCGTAAAGACGGAGCCGGCCCACACTTGCCGGAAGATAGCAAACAAGAATACAAATGACTGTGCAGCGAAATAATTGCATAGGATTAAGCTGCGGAACACATTCCGAAGAGTGTCATGACAAAGTGGAAGCGCAGTAAGTTTAGTCTTGCTGGCGGCTGGGAATAACGGGGTTCGACCGCGAACAAGTACGGTGAGCTCTTGCCGGAAACCCCTAGTATTGCGGTCTGTTTAGTCCCACTGTTTTTGTGAAATAGAGGCCCTTATGCGAGTTGGTGTGTTCACTCCGCTGTTATCGCAAATGCCGCTCACCGCGGTACTGGAGAAGTTGAAAGCGCTCCACATCGATACAGTAGAACTGGGAACTGGTAACTATCCTGGCGACGCGCATTGCAAGCTTTCCATGATCGAGAATGCGGCATCCCTCGCGGAATTTCAGAAGATTCTGTCCGATCATGGCGTCACCATCAGCGCCTTGAGTTGTCATGGCAATGCGTTACACCCTGACACGGCCCGGGCGAAGAATGCACGGGAAGTGAGCCGGAAGACCGTGGTGCTCGCCGAAAAGCTCGGTATTCCGGTAGTCGTGGATTTCTCAGGTTGCCCGGGCGATTCTTTTACTTCGAAAGCTCCAAACTGGGTAACCTGTCCGTGGCCGCCGGAATACTTGGAAATTCTCGACTGGCAGTGGAATGAAGTAGTGGCACCCTATTGGATTGAGCATGCGAAATTCGCCGCGGATCATGGGGTAAAGATCGCAATCGAAATGCACCCTGGTTTCGTCGTGTACAGCCCGGAGACGATGCTAAAATTGCGCTCGATTGCCGGGAATAATGTTGGGTGCAATTTTGATCCCAGCCATTTGTTTTGGCAGAGCATCGATCCGATTGCCGCCATTCGAATTCTTAAGGATGCCATTTTTCATGTGCATGCCAAGGATACCCAAATGTATCCGGCGAATTTGTCGCGCAGCGGTGTACTTGATACCAAACGCTACACTCTGGAACGCGAGCGCGCCTGGATTTTCCGTACTTGCGGATATGGCCATGGAGCTGAGTGGTGGACAGAATTTATCTCAACCTTGCGGATGTTCGGCTACGATAACGTGCTGTCCATTGAACATGAAGACAGCTTGCTGTCGCCTGAAGAAGGCCTGACCAAAGCTGCCAATTTTCTCAACAATATCGTTATCCGCGAACAGCCTGCCGCCGCCTGGTGGATCTAAGCCTTCGTGGATATAGGCCAAAGATGAGGATTTGATTTTGGAGAAGACCATCAGGACGGCAATCTTCGGCACCGGATTCATGGGCCGCGTGCATTTGGAGGCACTGCGAAGGCTGCAGTTTGTAGAGGTGGTTGCAATTGCCGGAAGAAACATTGAGGCGGCGCGAAGGCTAGGCTCCGGCTTTTCGATTGTCAAAGGTACGGCCGACTTCAGGGATATTCTGTCGGACCCTGCCATCGATGCCATTCACATCTGCACGCCCAACGCGCTGCACTTTCTCATGGCTAAGGCGGCGCTGGAGGGGGGCAAACACGTCCTATGCGAAAAGCCGCTGGCTACCAGAGTTGCGGAGGCTGAAGAACTCGTCGCACTCGCGGAGCGCGAAGGACTGTTCAACTGCGTCTGCCACAATCTTCGTTATTATCCCATGGTGCAACAGATGCGGCGGATGCGTGAAGCCGGTGAGCTAGGCGAGATTCTGGCCGTTCAAGGGACATATTTTCAAGACTGGCTGCTCCATGAGACCGATTGGAATTGGCGTGTGGAGGCCGAGGCCGGGGGGCCTTCCCGTTGCATGGCCGATATTGGCTCGCACTGGTTCGATATGGCTGAGCACGTTACCGGATTGCGCGTAAATTCGCTTTCTGCCGACCTGCAAACTTTTTACAAAACTCGAAAGCGGCCGAAACATTCCAGCGAGACCTTTTCAAGCAAACTGTCTGGAACCGATATGCTCGGAATCAATCTGCTTGGAACCAAGGACTATCTCGATACACCGGTCGACACGGAAGACTACGGAGGAGTGATTTTCAGCATGGGAGAGCGCACGCATGGTTCCATGAGTGTCAGCCAGGTCGCGGCTGGACGTAAGAACAGGCTAAGCATTGAGATCTCCGGTACGCGAGCATCGGTTGGATGGAATCAGGAGCGGCCTGATGAACTATGGATCGGACGTCGAGATGCCGCGAATCAGCTTCTTCTAAAAGATCCGCCGTTGCTGAAACCCGAAGCGCGCGCGTATGCTGACCTTCCGGGCGGTCACAGTGAAGGCTATGACGATACTTTCAAGCAAGTATTCCGGCGTTTTTATGCTTCCATCTCCGGTGCTCCAATCTCAGCGGCAGGCGGTGTCCATGACTTTCCTACTTTCGTCGATGGGCTGCGGCAACTGAAGATTGTGTCCGCTGCGCTTGAGAGCAACCGCACCCGAAGCTGGGTTGATGTCTCTGAAAATTGAATCGGCACTCGAAAGGCATACGCATTGATCTTCGCCGCCATTATCGCCATCTTCATTTACGGAATGATCGCCGCCATGCTCGGCACCATCCTTCCCGATTTGTCGAGTCGATATAAGCTCTCGCCCAGTCAGAACGGTACCATCGCGTTCGCGCAAGCCTTGGGTCTTATCATCGCGTCAGTGGCTGTTGGACCTCTGCTCGATGATGAAGGGAAGAAGATCGGAATTGTTCTCGGTCTCTCATTGATCGCCATT
Organism: Acidobacteriaceae bacterium; assembly: GCA_003165455.1. Lineage (GTDB taxonomy): Bacteria > Acidobacteriota > Terriglobia > Terriglobales > Acidobacteriaceae > Sulfotelmatobacter. Next base: position 4,058 of record PLUJ01000197.1, read on the forward strand.
GCGCTTGCTGTCCTGCCGCGCGCGACTGGCTTCCGCAGCATTCTTCTTCTGTTGTTTTTGCTCGGTGTGGGCGGCGGCATCCTGGTTACTGGCGCCAATGCTTTGGCCAGCGATGCAGGGGAAGTTCACCGCGCAACCGCCCTGAATCTTGCAAATCTATTTTTTGGTCTCGGAGCGCTGGCAACGCCATTCATCGCGGCAAATCTCTTTGGACAAAACTGGGTGAAGCTTTGCTATACCATCACGTCGCTCACGGTGGTCACTCTAGTGGTAGAAATCCTCACTCGAATGCCCGGACCTACCGGCGGCGGGAAATTCGTTTTGTCCGATGCCGCCCCAGTACTTGGTCGTCCCCTTCTTTTCATGATTGGACTTTTCCTCTTCCTTTACATTACTTGCGAGGTCGGTATCTGGAACTGGCTGCCGCGCCATCTGATTGCGCAAGGCATCCCTGAATCGCGAGCGCTGAACATTCTCTCGCTGGGCTTCGCGCTCGGTATTTTGATCGGTCGTGTGGGCATCCTACCGGTTCTCAGCCGCGTTCCAGCCGTTACGGTTACGATGGTTGGCTCCGTTGCGATGGCGATTACGACCTTCTTAATGTTGCGCACGAAGAGGCCCGGCGTGGCGTGGGTCTTGGTGTTTCTCGCCGGACTTTCCATGGCGCCCGTGTTTCCAACTACGTTGGCGATTGTGGGCGACGCCTTTCCGCGTATGACCAGCACAGCCATCGGATTTGTCATCACCTGTGGCTGGACCGGATTGGCCGTCAGTTCGCGAATTATCGGCATAATCGCCGGCGGAGATCCGCGGCGACTCAAGACGGCTTTGCTTGTGATCCCAGGATCGGCGGTGCTGATGATTGGCCTGGACCTGGCGATTAAGAGTTCTCTGCGCTAGTCGCTATCTAAACCGTCAGCGCATGCATGTAGTCGGCGTCAATCTTCAGCGCCTCCATTGGTGGCATGTCAAACTGCTCCTGTTCCACAAAGGCGTGCTTGATGGAAACTTTTTTTGCCGCCTCGAAGATGGGCCGATAATCAATTGTGCCGCGACCCATCTCAGTGGAAGGAGGCGGATCGGATGGCGTGCTGGCCGCAGTTAGTTTGAATTCCTTCACGTGCAGCATGCAAATTCGCGTTGGATAACGCTTCAGTAAATCTACCGGATTCGCACCCGCTACAACGGCCCAGCCGCAATCCAATTCCATGCTTACTTTTGCGGGATCAGTGACGCGCATGAGCTCGTCGTAGAACACAACGCCGTTCTCCGAGCGGAACTCCGGGGTGTGATTATGGTAAGCGAAATGCATTCCGGCAGCACGTACGCGCTCCCCAATATGATTGAATTGATCAGCGTTCCACCGCCAATCATCGAGCGTCATTGATTCCCTGGCAGCCCTCGAGTTGGCTTCCTTCACCCGCGATGCATCCTTCAGCATCGGCGCAGCACACACTATGTATTCGAGGCCTAAATCCTTTCCGTATTGGATGGTCTCCTCGAGTTTCGGCAGGAGGTCCTTTAAGGGATAGTGTGCACTCACGCAATGCAATCCCGCTTGATCCATGGCCTGCTTCACTTCACTGGGACTGTGGCCAAAGAATCCAGCAGCCTCAACCTCGCGATATCCCATCGCCCCAAGCTGCTGAAGCGTGCCCTCGTAATCTTTCGGCAAGATATCCCGAACTGAATACAACTGTAGGCCGAGAGGAAGTCCCAACGGGTTAGCCATTAAGCGCGGCACATGGTTCCATAGAGCAGCACAAGCGGCCGAAGCGGAAGTGGTCTTCAAGAAAGTCCTTCGTGAAATGCGGTTCATCAATGATTCCTCAGTTTCCATTGTTCACTTGTAGGGTGCGATGCGGGCTATCCGCGAATCGTTTTCGACGCCCCATCCCAGGTTGCGATCGTATTCTTGAAATAAGCGTAATTAGCCAAATGGCAGCCAATCGCCGCATGGTTGCCGAACTCCTCGTCTTCAACTGTATGTTTGCGGCTGCGAACTGCGTTAAAGAAATTTGCCTGATGCGCGGAAATGTCGCTATAGCCCTGCGGAGCGGTAAACGTCTCAGCTTCGACGGTCTGGTATTCGAGCGGAGGAATAGGCGGATGTTCGGCCCCCCATTGCGCTAGATATTGCTTGCGCAAGCGGATCGGCCATCCTTTCGTGGAATATTCCTCGGGCTTTGGAGTCACATCTTGCGGAATGAATACCAAGGTTTGACCATTAATCTCCATCGTGCCCTTGGTCCCGTGAAACTTGATAGGTTCACCACCGGCATTGTTCAAATTGCATCGCAGCACCACACGAAACTTCGGGTAATCGTAAAGCGTCTCGATTACATCCGGAAAGTCGCGTCCATCTTTCCAACGAAATAATCCGCCACTAGATTGCGCCCGCTGCGGCGCTTCATTGGTACCGGAGATAAAATGGATTCCGGAGAGTAGATGTACGAACAGATCGCCGGCCAGACCCTCGCCATAGTCGGAGAAGCAGCGCCAGCGGAAGAACCGCGCTGCATCAAATGGACGTTTCGGAGCACCAACAAGAAATCCGTTCCAGTCTATGGTTTGCTCGCTAGCATCGGGAGGAATGGGATAAACCCATGCGCCGCTGGCCGAGTTCCGGTCGGACGAGCCTTCGATAAAGAACACTTCACCAAGCGCTCCAGAAGCGTAGAGTTCTCGCGCCTTCTCATAAACGATGGAACTCACGCGCTGGCTGCCCACTTGCATGATGCGATTTCCCTGGTGGACCGCTTCTACCATCGCGAAGCCATCCTCCACGGTGTGCGACATCGGTTTTTCGCAGTAAACATCTTTGCCCGCTGCGCATGCGTCCACCACAACGCGGCGATGCTGGTGGTCGGGCACCGCCACGATCACCGCGTCTACATCCTTGCGGTCTAGAATTTCTTTGTAATTGCGGGTTGTGGGAACTTGCTTCTGTAACGCTTCCTGGCCTGCCTCATGCCGGCTGTCATATAGATCGCAAATGGCAACGCACTCAATGCCGGGCACAGCGAGCGATGCTTGCAGAAGTTCGCAACCACGAGTGCCCGTACCAATCGAAGCGAAACGGATTCGGTCGCTCGGTGCGACAGTTCGATCGGCGCCCCATAACGTGGCTGGCTCTAGCAGTGTGAGTTTTACCGCAGCGCCTGCAGCCACAGAGGCGGTACCGATCCGCATGAAGCGGCGACGCGTCAAAACGCTCATCGATGATCCCCCGGACTTAGTAACGACGAGTAGTCTACGCCGTCCGCCTTGTGGATGCGAATTTATGATTTGTGCGTTGTATCAGGAGAGGGATCGGAGATTCAGTCGTGGCAAATGCATTTGGCGAATATAAGGTCAAAGCGGACGGCATGGGAGAGCGTCTGGTTGAGTGCGAACTGCGGCCCTCTAAGGAAGATGTCCTACCGTTACCAGCCGTAACTTGGAAGGAGGAAGCGTTTTGGCGTATAACAGGAAGTTGCATCCACGCATTCTCCCCGCGGATCGGCAACGACTGATGAATTTTGATAAGCGAGTGAAAAATGTCCAGCGTCACCCAAACTCCTGCCACTAAAGGTCTGGAGGGGGTTGTTGCCACAACCTCCAGCATTTGTTACATCGACGGCGACCGCGGCGTTCTTGCCTATCGCGGCATCGACATTCACGAACTCGCCGACCACTCCAATTTTGAGGAGACCTGCTATCTGTTGTGGTTCGGAAGGCTTCCCCTCCGCCACGAATTGAAAGAACTGCACGAAAAGCTCGCCGAAGAGCGAAAAATGGATCCTGCGATCCTCGATCTCATTCGTAACGCGCCGCGCCATGCCTTGCCCATGGACGTTTTGCGCACCGCAGTCTCGGCGTTGTCGTTCTACGATCCAGAAGAGAAGAGTAACGATCATAAAGCGAATGTAAACAAGGCCATTCGCCTGACTTCGCAGATTGCAATGATCGTTGCCGCCTACGATCGCATCCGCAAAGGCAGTCCAGTGATTGAGCCTGATCGCTCGCTTTCCCATGCCGCTAATTTTCTGCTGATGCTCAACGGCAAGCGTCCCTCGACTACTGCGGAGCGCGCTTTAGATATCGCGCTTATTTTGCACGCCGATCATGAACTGAACGCCTCAACCTTTGCAGCGCGGGTGACGGCCGCGACTCTTTCCGATATGCACTCCGCGATCACCTCGGCGATCGGGGCGTTAAAGGGGCCGCTCCACGGAGGCGCGAACGAGGCTGTTTTCCACATCCTCGAAGCCATCGACAAAGCAGGCGTCGATGCCCTCGATTATGTCAAGGGTATGCTCGCGCAAAAGAAGAAAGTCCCCGGATTTGGCCATCGCGTTTATCACACGGAAGATCCCCGAGCTACGCACCTGCGGGTTATGTCCCGCGACCTGGGAAACGCTAGCGGCCAGGCCAAGTGGTTCGAGATGTCGCATAAGATTGAAGAGTTCATCAAGGCGGACAAGAAGTTGAATGCGAACGTCGATTTCTATTCCGCATCGACTTATCACACCCTTGGGATTGACGTTGACTTGTTCACGCCGATCTTCGCCGTGTCTCGCATCAGCGGTTGGGCGGCGCATGTAATCGAGCAACTTGACGATAACCGCCTAATCCGTCCGCGCGCCGAGTATTTAGGCCCGGATTACCCGAACAGGTACGTGCCGATCGAGAAGCGCGGGTAGTTTATCGGCGGGTTTTCAAAGGCATCCAGACAGTTCATTCAAGTGGCGCTCCGAGCGGGGCGCCATTGCTTTTGCTGGAAATGACTGCCCACTCGACCGGCGCTCAAGAACAGGTAGAATGGATAGCAGATGACGCGCCGCATTTACCTCGACAATAATGCCTCCACGCCGGTACTGCCTGAGGTGTTCGAGGCCATGCGTCCGTATTTTGGCGAGCATTTCGGCAACGCCTCGTCGATCCATCATCATGGGCAGGAGACTCGCGCTGTAGTGGAGCGGGCTCGCGATTCGGTGGCCCGTCTGTTGTCCTGCCACGGTCAGGAGGTTGTTTTTACCAGCGGAGGCACCGAGAGCGATAATCTCGCAATCGCGGGGCTGGTCGCGCCCGGCGACCATGTCATTACTTCGACAATCGAGCACCACGCGGTGCTTCATGCCTGCAAACATTTAGAAGATATAGGTTGCGAAGTCAGTTATGTTCCGGTGGATGGCCGCGGCGTGGTTGATCCGCAGGATGTATCCAGAGCATTGCGTCCTCGGACGAAATTGATTTCCATCATGCTGGCGAATAACGAGACCGGAGTGCTGCAGCCGGTCGAGGAAATCGGCAAGATTGCCGCCGGAGCAGACGTTTTGTTTCATGTGGACGCGGTACAGGCCGCGGCGAAGATTCCGATTGATGTCGGCCGCATTGGCTGCGATGCTTTATCGATTTCAGGTCACAAGATGCACGCGCCTCAAGGTGTTGGCGCCCTCTATGTCCGCAAAGGGACACCTTTGCAGCCGTTATTTTATGGTGGCCGGCATGAGCGTTCGCGGCGCGCAGGCACAGAAAATGTTGCCGGAATTGTTGGATTAGGGAAAGCCGCTGAGTTGGCGATGCAGGCTTTCGAATGTGGGGGCGACAAGAATATTTCGATATTGCGCGATCGATTGGAGCAGGGAATTCTGGCACAGGTGGAGGATGCCGGCGTAAATAGTTCCCATGCGGCGCGGGTTCCGAATACGTCGAACATTTACTTTGATCACATCGAAGGCGAGTCGATGGTGATCTCGCTGGATCTGAAGGGGCTGGCGGTGTCCACGGGTGCTGCATGCTCTTCCGGGGCGATTGAGCCGTCGCATGTTCTCACTGCCATGGGATTACGCACGGATCGAGCGCGATCCAGTATCCGTTTCAGTCTTGGGAAGCAAAACACGGCGGAGGAAATTGCCTTTGCGTTGGCGTTGGTGCCGGAGACGGTTGCGCGGCTGAGGGAGTTATCTCCGGTCTATAAAAAACAGACAGTTTATTCCTAACATGGAAAGCGTTAAGACAATTGCCGTAGCCATGTCGGGCGGTGTGGATTCTTCCACCGTGGCGGCCATGCTGCGCGCCGGCGGGCACAACATTATCGGTTTGACGATGCAGTTGTGGAATCAACGCCGCATGGCGGGCCACGAGGGCATGCCAGAGGCCGTAACGGGCCGGTGTTGCTCTCTGGACGACGTGTACGATGCTCGCCGCGTTGCCGAACACATCGGGATACCTTATTACGTGGTGAATCACGAAGACCGTTTCGAGCGCGATGTGGTTCGTCCGTTCGTTGCCGAGTATCTTTCGGGCCGCACTCCTATCCCATGCAGCCTCTGCAATAATCATCTGAAGTTCGATCAGTTACTCATCGTTGCGCGGCAGATCGGAGCCGATTGCGTGGCGACCGGACACTACGCTCGGGTGGAATATGACGATCGCCGGGGGCGTTGGTTGCTTAAGCGTCCTGCGGACCGCGGCAAGGATCAGACGTATTTTCT
>PLUJ01000048.1 GCA_003165455.1 Acidobacteriaceae bacterium
TCAACTACACCTGGAGCCGTTGTATGGACACGGTTTCGAACGGCGGATTCCTGCAATTTTCCGCGGGAGGAATTATTACACCGCTGCCGGGGGACCTGGCGCGCGATTACGGTCCTTGCGATTACGACATTCGGCACAATCTCAACGGGCAGTACGTGTATCAGCTGCCGGTAAGAATACACAGTCATTCTCTGGGCTATGCTCTCAACGGCTGGCAGATTTCTGGAACGTTGTTTTGGCACAGCGGGGTTCCGTTCTCGGTTCTGAGCACGCCCTATTCCGCGGGTGGTAACGGCATTGTGCAGGGCAGCGGCCCGGAATTCGCCAGTGTTATCCCTGGTGTTTCGCTGTACGACCATCATCCGATTCCGGGCGTCACCCAGCCAGGAACACTTCAGTGGCTCAATCCCGACGCTTTCGTCTCGGCCGTCGATCCCAGCACCGGGCAATGTCATGGCGGCGACAACCCGCAGAATTGCCAATTCGGAAACCTCGGCCGCAACTCACTGCGCGGTCCGGATTTTCTCTGGAGTGACTTCTACCTGACAAAATGGTTTCCCTTGACCGAGCATGTGAAGCTGCGGTTTGAATCTCAGTTTTTCAATATCTTCAACCATCCGAATTTCAGCCTTCCAAGCGTGGTGCAGGCCGGTATTCCAGGCCAGCCCTCCACCCAAACTGGATTCGGAGCACTCACGTCTACGACCTCTCCGCCGACCGGCCTGCTCGGCGTGGGTTTGGGCGGCGACAGCACTCCCCGCATGATCGCTTTTCAGGCGCGGTTGGAATTCTGAATATTCTAAGAACGGATTCTGCCCGTGGCAGCGGGTCCCGATTCTGACGTGTGGTCGCTAGCCGGAAGCTATCCAGAAACGGGCTTATGGGAAGCGCCGAAATCGGTTTCCAAGATGCCGACAAGAGTCAACTCGCCAAGGCCGCATCCATGGCTTCTGATCGCATTGCATTCGCCTAATGCCGTACCGGAAACCGGACTGCCAATGGGCCCTTCAGAGAAAAGAGCCATAAATATCGCCTGCGGGGTAACGCCGAACACTTTCTCCGGTCCGGTTTGAGAGCAAAATCTGCGGAATTGCGGCCATTTCTCGCGATTTTCCGAGGAATACAGCCGACTTTCTCTGCATCCCAGACTGCGTGGCGGAGGGAGAGGGATTCGAACCCTCGGTACAATTTCGGCAGGCTAAGCCTCGACATGTCCGCAAGTTGCAGATAGCAAAACTTTACAGAGAATTTCACACCCCGGACTGTTCGGCGACTACCCGCGTGGGGGGAATCAGCCACGCACGTATTTGTTGAACCAGTCGATTGTGCGTTGCCAGGCCAGATCGGCCGCGGCTTTGTTATACCGTTCCGGCGTCGCGTCGCAATTGAAGCCATGTACGGCACCGGGGTAAATATAGCCGTCGTGCGGAACGTGCGCCGCGTTCAGGGCCTGGTCGTAAGCCGGCCACGTCGCTGCCAGTCTCGTGTCGAGCTCCCCCTGATGCAACAGGATCGCCGCCTTAATTTTCGGGATGTCCTCTGGGGCGGGAGGACCGCCATAGAACGGCGCCGCTGCCGCCAGGTCGGCTCCCAGCCGCACCGCCAGCATATTGGCGGTCGAGCCTCCGTAGCAGAAGCCGGTAGCGCCGATCTTTCCCGTGCAGTCAGGGCGCGATTTCAACCACATAGCTGCGGCCACCATGTCTTTGGACATCTTGTCCTTGTCGATCTTGTTGAACATCTGGCCACCCTTATAGTCGTCGCCAGGATAGCCGCCGAGAGAGGTGAGTCCGTCCGGCGCAAATGCCATGAAGTTGGCCAGGGCAAACCGCCGCGCGATATCTTCGATATGCGGATTCAGACCCCGATTCTCATGGACCACGATTGCGCCGGGCAACTTCGTTACCGTCTCGGAGCGGGTGTCAGCGCTCACAGGCCGCACAAGGTATCCCTTGATGCTTCCGTTGCCCTTCGGGGAGGGCACAGTCTCGTAAGTGGCCTTGATCCGGTCATCGGTGCGAGAAACCTGCTGGCCCAGCGCATAATTCGGCATCAATGCATTGATAACCGTGGCTGCCGCCAGACCGCCTGCTAGTCGCTGTGCGCCCTCCATAAAGGCGCGGCGACTAATCTCACCGTGAATGAAATCGTTGTAGAGCTCTATGGCTTCGCTCGGAAGTTTGGGTTCTGTCGGTTCCACTGGTTGCCTCCCGCCGCGATAATACCATCTGTTTCTGGCCGCGAGGACACGGCGACTGCCACCGACCGGGCAAAACCAAACTTTGAACCTTTACCAGAATCTACAGTTTCTCCTGAGGAACTTCTTTAGTTNNTAGAACCCAGCCGAGAGACAATACGCACAGTATTGGTGAAATGCGGCGCGCGATTACCAATTCATTTGGCGCATCCGCTCAAGGATGCGCGCGCTGTAGCAAAGCGATCTCGTCCATGACTTCCCCGCCGATAAGCAGCGCGGTTATACTCTCTGGATAGAATCCTTACCTCATAACCGAACTGCTTAAATGTGTGGCCTCTCCATTTTTACGTGCAAGACTCGAACAGCGGCCGCACCGATAAGAGGTGACTGAGTATGGCAGAGAAGGCAAGTTTCAAGGTAATCGAAGACCTGCCGAAAGAAGACGTGCCGAAAGCTGTCTCCAGGCGCAACTTCATTAAAGGCGTCATCACCAGCGGCGTGGCAGTTTCTTCCGCGAGCTATCTATTTCGCGCATCCTCTCTCCTCCAGGGCCAACAGTTGGCTGCTGGCATAGGCGAACGGCTGATAACTCTCAACGTCAACGGTCAGCAGCGGCGCGTCGATGTCATGAAGCAAGAGACGTTGGCTTGGACGCTCCGTTACAAACTGGGCCTCACTGGCACCAAACTCGGCTGCGACCGCGCTGAATGCGGATCTTGCACTGTCCTTATAGAAGATATTCCGCTCTATTCGTGTTCGGTGCTTACGCACACGGTGCGTGGCCGGAAAGTTATGACCATCGAAGGCCTGGCAAGCGCCGACGGAACTTTGCACCCCGTACAACAGGGTGTCATCGACGAGCAGGGATTTCAGTGCGCGTTCTGCATGTCCGGATTCATCATGACTACCGTGGGATATTTGAAAACCAATCCCAATCCCACGCGCCAGAAACTGGCGCATGGCGTGTCGGGGAATCTGTGCCGCTGCCAGGATTATGACAAGATTTTAACCGCACTGATGCGCGGCGCCGACAACACGCGGAGGTCTGTCCTTGGATAATAAACGCTTGGATAACAAGAAAGTCGTTGAGACCACCAAAGCTGCCGAGCGCGAGTACGGGGTCGGGCACAAGCTGATCGGTAAGAACTACGAAACCGCCGATCTCTATGCAAAGGTCACGGGCAGCGCAAAGTACGCTGAAGATTTTCGGGCGGACGGCATGCTGTTCTGCAAATTACTACTCAGCCCCATGCCGCACGCGCGTGTAAAGCACATTGATGCGAAGGCAGCGCTCGCCATGCCAGGCGTCAAAGCCATTCTCACAGCGGACGACCTTCCCGCTCCGGCCGATACCCTGACGGACAATGGAACCGTGATCAAGGCCAGCAAATGGGGAGAACGCGGTCTCACCATGGAGCCGGTTTACCAGGGTGAACCTATTCTGGCTGTGGCCGCAGTCGACGAACTCACTGCTGCGGAAGCCATCGAGAAGATTCAAATCGATTTTGAACCGCTTCCGTTCGTAGTCGATCCGCTCGACACCCTGCGACCGGGTGGTCCTAATCCGCGGACCGATGGCAACGTCTGGACCCGGCCTCCGGCCACCGCCTCGCAGGGTCCCGGTACGCCAGCAATCACCGAACTTAAGTGGACCGAGTCCGATTTTGCGGAGTTAAAGAAAGGCCGTCTACCAATGGGCAAGACTCCCGACGAGTGGACGTATGGCGATCTCGATTCCGGTTTCAAGAATGCGGCGCTCGTTCTTGACGAGACATTCATCACTCCCGACACTAGCCATCAGACGCTCGAGACGCGGAGCGCGATGGCATATTGGCGGAATGGCAAGGTCTATATTTACACGGGCACGCAAAGCACCGCGCAAACACTACCCGCGATCGCGCGCTGGTTGAACATCGATCCGGAAAAAGTTGTTTTCATCAGCGAATACACAGGAGGCGGCTTTGGCAGCAAGATCACGGGTGGCGTGACAATGATCATCCCTGCGCTTCTGGCGAAGAAAACGAATGCTCCGGTGATGATGCGCATCAGCCGCGAGGAGGAAACCTTCATAGGGCGCGCCCGTCCTGGTTTTCAGGGGCGGATGAAAGTCGGATTTTCAAAAGAAGGACGCATCACGGCCCTTGATATGTTCGTCGTTTGCGACAACGGTCCCTATGACGCGGTGGGCGATTCGCCCTCATCGGGACGCATCGTCTCTCTGTTGTACCAGCCGCAAGCCATGCGCTGGCGGGGGGTGACGGTGCTGACAAATACGCCGCCCCGTAGCGCGCAAAGTTCGCCGGGCGGGTTACAGGGAATTGTCATTATCGAGCCGATCATCGCGAAAGCTGCACGCAGGCTTGGACTTGACCAGGTCGGGATCCGGCGAATCAACTGCCCCGAGGGCAAGGCTGAGCTAGGCCCGGCTATTCAAGGGAAACGGCAATATGCCACAAGCTCATTCCTCAAAGAAGCACTCGACCGCGGCGCGGAACAATTCAAATGGGCCGAGCGGGTTGCGCGCACTCCGAAAAGGATAGGCACGACAGTTCGCGGCGTAGGCGTATCACTGAGTTGTTACGTCGGCGGCACCATCGGATTTGACGGCCTTCTCGTGATCAAGCCGGATGGCCGAATCACCTTCCAGTCTGGAATCGGCAACCTGGGAACGGAGTCGGTGATTGACGTACACCGCGTTGGCGCGGAGGTACTCGGTGTGCCGTGGGAGAAATGCGACGTGACGTGGGGCAACACGGCAAAGAACCTTCCGTTCACCTGCGTGTCCGGCGGCAGCCAGACAACTCACGCAATGACGCGGGCGGCGTACGCTACGGCAATGGATGCCAAGAAAAAGCTCCAGGAAATCGCGGCGAAGAAACTCGGCGGCAAGCCAGAGCAATACGAAGTCGCCAACGAGCGTGTTTTCCGCAAGGGTGGTGGCGCCGGCATGACTTTGGCGCAGGCCGCGAAACACGCGATTGAACTGGGAGGCATCTACGATGGCCACGAGGCGGCCGATGACCTCCACAAGTTGACGAAGGCGTCTGTCGCGGCCTTCGCGGGCCAGGGCTTGGTAGGGGCAGCCAAGGACAATTATCCTCGCGACGGTAACACGTATTCCTATGTCGCCAGCTTTGCCGAGGTTGAAGTCGATATCGAAACCGGCAAGTACTACATCGTGGATTTCCTCGCCTCCGCCGATGTTGGCACCGTGATTCATCCCCGAGCGCTTGGCGGCCAGGTGCTCGGCCGTTCGACGCTCGGCATTGGCCATGCGATCGGCCAAAAATGGGTGTTCGATCCGCGCTACGGGGAGATGCTCTCCAAGCGCTTTTATCACAGCAAACCACCGACGATCTTAGACGTACCGGTCGACATGCAATGGTCGGCACTGGATATTCCGGACCCGGAGACGCCGGTGGGCGCTCGCGGTGTTGGCGAGCCGCCGGTTGGGGGTGGATGTGCCTCGGTTTTGAACGCCCTCTCGGATGCGCTGGGGGATGAGATTTTCCAGCGTGCTCCAGTGAACGCCGACACGATTCTGACTTCGCTCGAAGCAGGCCGACCGATGCAGCATCCATTGATGGCGCACATTTGATCCGGATTTGAAGGAGAGTTATGGCTGTCATACGAGATGTAATGGCCGCGTTCGAACTGTTTCAGCCGACTTCCATCACGGACGCGCAGAAACTTCTCGAACAGCACGGAACCGACGCCTGGGTGCTGGCAGGAGGGCTCGACAGCTTCGACTGGTTGAAAGATCGAATCAAGAAGCCGAAGGCTGTGGTCGATCTGAGCGGAATCGAGGAACTACGAGGAGTTCGCTCGTATGGCGATCATGGCGCCGATGGTATCGAAATCGGTGCGATGACCACGCTCACCGAAGTAGTGAATCATCCCGTCATCAAAGAGAAGTATGGTTTGCTGGGGCAGGCTGCGGAATTGGTAGCGTCACCGCAGATCCGAAACCAGGGAACCATCGGCGGAAATGTTTCGCAAGATACACGTTGCTGGTATTACCGAAGCGGTTGGCCCTGCTATCGCGCTGGCGGCAACATTTGCTATGCCGATACGCCCGAGGGACGCAACCGCGAGCATGCGATTCTGCATGCCGACCGTTGCGTGGCGGTGAATCCGTCCGACTCAGCCCCTGCCCTGATTACCCTCGACGCCAAGTTCATCGTTCGCACGAGGAGGGGTGAGCGCATCGTCGATGCAGAGGACTACTTTGTCGGTCCTGAAATCGATATTACCCGACTGCACATCTTGCAACCCGGTGACCTGCTCACGGCGATCCGCATTCCTTCGACCTGGGCGGGCGCGCAATTTTATTTTGAGAAAGTGCGAGACCGCAACGTTTGGGATTTCCCGCTCCTGAACGTTGCGTCAGCCATGGTGATTTCGGGAGGCAGTATTGAGCGCATACGAATCGCCGTGAACGGTGCGGCCGCCCGTCCGTTGCGGTTGAAGGCGGTCGAAGACGCAGTTCGCGGCAAGCCGCGCGACCCAGCAACTGGCGAGATGGCGGGAAGAGTGGCCGTGCAAGGAGCGGTCCCGCTGCAGTTCAATGCCTATAAGATCCCGCTGATGAGAAATCTGGTGAAGAGGGCCGTCAGTGGGGTGGAGGAGGCAAAATGGAGTTCTTAGAGTGGGCGATGAGTCCATGGGGGCAGAGAGTCCCGATTCATATTGCGTGGTTTTTGATCTGGGTTGCGGTGATCGCCGGGCTACTCTTCTTTTTCGTTCACGCCATATACGTGAGGTATTTTGCCAAAGCAAAAGAGTTTGCCGGCAATGTTTCGCCGGCCGAAGCGGCGCGCATACCGGAGCATGTGCCCAGGCACTCGCTCACGGCGCGGCTGTTTCACTGGA
>PLUJ01000049.1 GCA_003165455.1 Acidobacteriaceae bacterium
TTGGAGATACCGGACAAGTATCCCGTGGTGTTCGCGGCACCTTCGCCGATGATGTGCTCCTGGTAGTGATAGGTGAGCGTGAACATGGTGCGATCCGTAAGACTGTAGGCCGCCGTAAGGTTATTCGTGATGAATTTCTGGCCGAAGAAATCAAACAGCGGCGTAGCGACGCTCGGACTGCCTTCAAACGTAGAAGTTGGCTTGCCCGTAGCCGGATTGATCGCAGTGTTGATCACCGTGGTGGTTAACGGCGTGCTATTGATGTTCGGGATTGCGGAAGTCACGGTGGTTAGACTCGTCATGTCGGCAACTCCCGGCTGGTGCACATTCGAGTAGTCGATCTGCTCAGAGATGCTGAGCTTTTTCAGCGCCTGCCAGGTGACGCCGTAGTCGGTGGCGATCGCTTCCCGCTTGGCGCGGGCGTTGCCGGCATACGTGATTTCGTGGCTCGTTCCCGACAGACCCTGGAAGTCGTCGTAGTAGTTCGGCAGGGTCGTGTTCGCGTAGGTATAGCGAACGTTCCCGTTCATCGTAACGTTCTTGATGCTCGAGCTTTGTAACCGGAAGATCTCGGTCGGGAAGATTTCGCGGGTTGGCTGGGAACGCGAATAGCTGGCAATCACATTACACGCCGGATCGACAATGGGCAAACCCTTCGGAGTCTGCCTCGGGGAAATTGGGGCGGCTCCAACGCCGGGGTTGCAGGTGATGCCGACCGGACTGTTGATCGGATTGTCGTAGCTCTGGAGCACGGCGACCCTGTATCCGTTCGCTTCCTGCAGGTTGAAATACTGGGGCGCCATGTCGAACGAGGAATCGCCCTTGTAGTGAGTGACCTGCTCTTCGTAGGTCAACCGGCTCCGCAGTACGGGCTTCCACTCGACCGATCCCGTCCAGTCATCGGTGCTGTTGCGCTGATACTCCTGGAGCAGCACGTCGTTGTAGCCGCCAACAAAATAACCGCTGGGCGTCAGGCTCGGACCCTGGAACACGTTTTGCGAGTAGCCGGTGCGGAAGGTTACCTTCGACAGCGGAAGCAGTGTAAGGTTGGTGTCCGTCATGCGGCGCACCGAGTTGTTCATAAACGGAGACTGCGTCACCTGCGGCCACGCGTAGGAACCCGTCGGCGCCGCGACGGGACCGATTGGAATCGACTGGCCGGGCGGAAGGTTCGGATTGCCCAGCAGGTTGTAGTCGAAGTACTGGCGGTCGCGGCGGAACAAGCCGGAGAAGTCGTAGAGCTTGCCCTTGGAAAAGTCCAGCTTGGCAACGTTGTACGGATCGCCGCCGATCCCAGTGCTAAAGGCTCTCAAGCGATCGACGAGGGTATTCTTCGTGTTCGGCAGTGCGCGCAGCTCAAAGGTTTCGCCCAGTATGCGCGGACCGGACTGAATGTTGACCAGAGTGTCGTACATGGCACCGCTGCCGTCGATATCGGCCACATGTCCGCCCAGATCGATAGACTCATGAAGCGCGTAGCCCTCCGGAGGGGCCTGGTTTGATACAAATATTGGAAGCTGCGCCACGGCAGTGCCCGTCGTCAAACCCAAAATGGCTGCGGCCATGCACCCGACGACAATGCATCGGGCCGCCGCAAGAGAATGCTTTTCACTCCAGCACCGGGAAATCCATCCTGGGTTCATCATATTTTGAAAGCCTCACTTGAAAAACATTGCTCGTCGAGACCTTGAATCCCTACGCGCAATCGAAATGCGGCCGCGCCTCCTCAATTCTCCGGATGCACTCCAATCAGGTGCACTGCAATCCATGACTCCTACCGGAGGAACGCCGCATTCATGTTTGAACCATGAATATTGGTATGGCAGTTCGTACAAGTTATGGTTTCCGACGACCCCGCGTTCATTCCGTGGACGTTGCTGGCAGCTACGCCGCTGTGGCACTGGTTGCACAGCGGGTTGATGGCTGGCATGTTCAGCAGGCGGGCGTTCTGGGAACCGTGCGGAGTGTGGCATCCCAGACACCCCTCGGCCTTGACCGCGACGTGTTCATAGACGAACGGCCCGCGCGTCTCGGTGTGGCACTTGGTGCAGATCGCGTTCTGGTCGGCCGTGGACTTCAGGTTGTTGGCTTGGAAGGTGCCATGCACATCGTGGCAATCGCTGCACGTGATCAAGCCTTCCTCCACTTTGTGGTGGAACGGCATATTGAACGCCGGCTTAGCGTCGGAGTGGCACTGGAAGCAGAGCGTTGGCTGCGGAGTCTTCAGCAGACTTTCTTCTTCTTTGCTCTGATGAACGCTGTGGCAACTGATACAGCCGACCTTCGCCTTGGCGTGGGGCGAGCGGTCAAAGTTCGGGTGATCTCCCGCGTGACAGGTCAGGCACATGGCGTCAACCTCTTTGACCGAGTGCTTCGCGGGATTGAATATCTTGCTGATGTCGCCGCCCCCTTCCACGTGGGCGGCTCCGGGACCGTGGCACCCTTCGCAACCTTGATGGGATGGTCCAGCTTTAGTATTGAGTGTGGTCTTCCAGTGCGGCGTCTTCGACCAGTTGTTATATATCTCCTCATGACAGGTCTTGCAGGTCTCTGCTCCCACGTACTTGGAAGCATCGGCGGAAGCTGCGGGAACAGACGGAGCGTTCGCAATCTTGTTGGCAACCGGCGCGGAACTCTGCCCCTGCGCAATACCACTCTCAAAAGAAAACAGGAATAAGAATAGAAGGAAGAGAAAAGCTCTTGAGGTTGTCGCACCCGTCGGCATTTGCACTCCCCTTTCAATGCCTGTGTGGTGATGAATACCTTTCGGAATAGTCGTGCAGCTTAGGAAAAAGACAACTTATCAAGCTCTCGTCGGAGATGTCTGGTCAATTGTGACCACTTTGGGGGACACGAGGCGCCAGAGGACCATATCTGGTACCGTCGTTTTTCTACACCTGAAAGCTTCTAACCGCGTTAAGATCCGGTGCCAGGAAAGGCAGCGTTCTTGAAAGGTAGTTGACTCGGAGGGACTCGGAGGGACAGACGGGAGTGACCCCAATTCGAATCCAGCCAAGCCACGGAAGCAAATCGCTGCTGTCTGGAATCTGCCGTAGAAGGTTTCCCACGTCCGGTTTTCCGCCCGGGCGCCTCGACGCACCGCCCGTAGCACTCCGCTCCACGCCAGTCCAGGGAAACGCATCTAACCAACAGTAATAAGGAATAATAAGGAAGGATGAGGTGCATCTTCATGACCCGATTGATTGGGCTGTTTCTTGCTCTGCTAATTCCCGTAGGTACTGCGGTATCGCAGAACGAACCTGCCTCTAACCCTCCGCAGCAGAACATGCCGCAGCCGCAACTGCACCCGCGGCTCGAGGAACCAGCCAACGTTCCAGTGCCCACAGACCGGCAGATCCGCCTGGATGTGCAGGTCAGCGATAAGTCCGGCGCGCCGGTGCGCGGATTGCAGAAAGAAGACTTCACGGTTCTGGACGACAAGCGGCCGCAAAGCATTCTCTCGTTCCACGCCGCCGACAGCGGGACGCCGGCAGATTCGGTAGAGATCGTGCTCGTGATCGATGCCGTTAATGCCGGCTTCCAGTCCGTCAGCTACGAGCGCAATGAAGTGCGAAAATTTCTCTTGCAGAATGGAGGCAAGCTGGCGCAGCCTACTTCGATAGTTTTTTTCGCCGACGCGGGAGCGAAGATGCAGGATCGGCCTTCGCGGGATGGAAATAATCTGGTTTCACTTTACGAACAATTCGAAACCGGCCTGCGCACCGTCAACCGGTCCCAGGGATTTTATGGCGCAGCCGATCGGCTGGAACTGTCGCTGAAAACGCTGTCGCAACTCACGAACTACGAGAAAGCGCGGCCAGGAAGGAAACTGGTGATCTGGTTCAGCCCGGGGTGGCCCCTGCTCACCGGGCCGAGCATTCAGCTTACCCAAAAGGACGAGCAGCACTTTTTCCAATCCATTGTGGAAGCTTCCACTGGCTTAAGACAGGCGCGCATCACGCTCTACAGCATCGATCCGCTGGGTCTGGCGGATGCGGGCGGAATTCGACTTTCCTATTACGAACAATTCTTGAAGGGAGTGTCGAATCCCACGCGCGCACAGGCGGCCAACTTGAGCCTGCAGGTGCTCTGCGTGCAGAGTGGCGGACGCGTTCTCAATGGGAGCAATGATTTGACGCAGGAACTTGCCACAGCCGCTTCCGACGCCAACGCTTTCTATGTGCTCTCTTTCGAAGGAGCTCGGGCCGACCATCCAGATGAATATCACGCCATTGAAGTGAACTTGGATAAGCCCGGAGTGAAGGCGCGCACGCGTACCGGCTATTACGCCCAGCCGTGAAAAGCGGTCACCTGAATTCCCGCTTGAGTGCGGCCAAGAGAGGCAGATGGTGGCCCATTCAAGCCGTCTTTTGGCTTGAGTGGGGCAGTTCCACCGCAGTCAGTGTCCCCCTGCGGTTCACTGAGCAGAAGATGCACGCTCCGGCATCACCACATACTCGTAAACCTGAAGCCTGAAACTGCGCCGCCCCCGCTCCAACGCTGCCTCGAATATTTGCCGACTTTCGTCGTCGGTAAGCAAACGGCAGCGATGATAGCGGCAGAAAGTGACGAAATGACTCTGCCCGCTGTGCTGAGATCGCCTGAGTCCTCATGGCATGAGGACAATCTAGCTCTTTCGCCGGACTAAGTCTGTGATATCTGACCATCCCCACTCAAGCCAAAACCCGCCTTGAGTGCGCTACCCGCCAGAAAGTGTTTGCCTCTAGCGAGGATGTGTACGCAGATTGTGAGCAAAACTGAGCAGCCGAGGTTCCCATCTTTCGGGATAATTGGTCCAGATCTCCGCATCGGCGATTTAGGAGGGAATATGTTAGGTTACGGATTGTTGGGAACAATTGTCGTAGTTGTGTTGATTGTTTTTATCGTTCGCGCTCTGTAGAACGCAAAACTCTGATCGTATCTGATACCACGCCCAGATTCGCTCGTTGCATGCGTGCCGTCCACTGCGACTCGATCTCACCACACCTTCAGTTCCGGTCAGATAATGACCGGGGATTGGGGGAACTGACTACCCATACTTTCCGCATAGCATCCGCCAAAAGTGCACGTACCATAGAAAGTACTCGCCCCTCCAGCCACGTCTACTTTAGACCCCAATCCGGCACCCTCGCCCCCCTCGAAAGTAGACACTGTTCCCACCGCGTAACTCCAAGCATCCATTAGCCCAGTCAAATGCCTGCACGCAGAATCAGTAACTTACAGCCAATATTTTAGTGCATTTTAAAATGTTCCACGTGGAACATTCGTGTTACTGGAAACGTCCTCGACGAACAACCTTTTTGCGCTACAATACCTCTCAGCGTCAACACGCGCAGGCTCTATCCGGCACGCCGGAGGGGCACTGGAGGAAAACTTGAGTCTCACCCCGACCGGCGGCCCACCGGGCCTTTCCCGCCACAAGATCACCACCTCTTCTCTTCGTGAACATAAGCTTCATCACGAGCCCATCACCTGCCTCACCGCCTACGATTACGCCACTGCTCGCCTGGTGGATGAGGCCGGCATCGAAATGATCCTGGTGGGCGATTCGCTCGCCCAGGCCATGCTCGGCTATGAGAACACGCTCTCGGTCACTATGGACGAGATGCTGCACCACATGAAGGCTGTGCGCCGCGGCGTGAAACATGCGCTGTTGGTGGCTGACATGCCTTACGGGTCTTATCAGGTTGACCCCAACGACGGGCTTCGCAACGCCACCCGCTTTGTGAAAGAAGGCGGGGCGGAAGTGGTGAAGATCGAGGGCGGCGAAAAGCGGGTTGACCTGATTCGCCGCATCATTGATGCCGAGATTCCCGTGGCCGGCCACATTGGGCTGACGCCGCAGTCGGTCAACGTGATGGGCGGTTATAAGGTGCAAGGGAAAGATCTTAGTGGCATTGAGCAGCTTATGCGCGATGCCGTGGCGCTGGACCGTGCGGGAGTGGCCTGCATTGTGCTGGAAGGGATTCCGCGTGAGGTCGCGGCGATGATTACGGCGGAGGTGGGGGCACCGACTGTTGGCATTGGCGCCGGCCCGGAGTGCGATGGCCAGGTGCTGGTGTTCCACGACATTCTCGGCCTGACGTTTGGGCCGCCGGCAAAGTTTGTGCGCCGCTACGGCGACGCGGCGGCATTGATCACCAATGCAGTGCAGGCGTTTCGCGCGGATGTGAAGTCGATGCAGTATCCGTCGGATGACGAGTCTTACCATCTCCCGCGAGAGACGAAGGCTGGATTGGAAACCGTGCTGGCACGGAAGCGGACGATGCGGCGGTAAGAGCTTAATTCACCACGGAGACACGGAGTCACGGAGAAAGCAAGTTCCGGTCTCGGTTTATGTCCGCGCGTCCAACCACGGATAAAAGGGTCGTGAGTTCTCCGTGTCTCTGTGCCTCCGTGGTGATGACCAGTCTTCGACTATGGTGCTAGGCTATGTTGTTTAGGAGGCGGTTATGACGAACCTCTTGCCTGCGTTTTTCCTGCCGTTCTTCGGGTTTGGATTTGTGATGTATTTTCTGCCGTCGATCGTCGCCTTTGCCCGCAGCAAACGGGACACTGCCGCCATTGTGCTGCTGAACTTCTTCCTGGGATGGACGGTAATCGGGTGGGTAGTCGCATTGGTTTGGGCGGTAAAGACGGATGCTCCCATGGTAGTGCGGTGAGTTCGTCCGCCGCGCGAGGCTGCTCGCAAGCCGGCCTCGTATCCGTCATCGTATTTATTTGCATGTTCATTTTTATGGTGAGCTTCTCTCCGGCTTGTTCGCGGCAGAATCCGCCAGCGCCGCCGGACGCGGCCACTCTGCTGCAGGCCGTAGCCGTCGCCGATCCAGCGAAGTACCCGTCCACGCAACAACCCAGGCACTGGAGCAATCCCTATCTCGTCATCCGTCCTGACGCCGTTGGACTGCTCACCGGTATCGCCGCCAATGAAGAACAGATTCTGAAGCCGGAGGAAGTGTTGAATGCGTTGGCGAGGCTACCGGCGTCCGCGTGGCCTTACGGGCGTGCAGTTGCGATTCTTGTGGACGAGAAGGCCGCTGCTTCCGAACCGGACAAGATCGCGGTTCGACGGAACCGCGGCATTGTCGCGGGTGATCTCGAGAGCGCACACGTTACGATCCAGTGGATCCCCCCACATCTTGATACGGGCAGTCAGAGAAAGAACATCCCAACGCAATGAAGATCTGCTACACCGCCGAAGACATGAGAGAAGCTTGCCGCGGGGCGCGGAGTGGCGGCAAGCGATTGGGGTTCGTGCCCACCATGGGAGCGCTGCACGAAGGCCATCTATCGCTGGTGCGCGCGGCTCGGGCGCGCTGCGATGCCGTCGCGGTCTCCATTTTCGTGAACCCGACGCAGTTTGCCCCCAACGAAGATTTCACAAGCTATCCACGCAAGTTCGAGCGCGACTGCGAACTGCTTGAAAAAGAAGGCGTCGAGCTGCTCTTCGCTCCGCCAGCAGCGGAAATATACCCGGACGGCGCCGCCACTTGGGTGACGGTCGACGCCTTGAGCGACAAACTTGATGGACGCTCACGCCCCGGCCATTTTCGCGGCGTCGCCACGGTCGTCGCCAAACTCTTCCATATCGTAGAGCCGGACGTCGCCCTGTTCGGCCAAAAAGACGCCGCGCAAGCGGCGATCATTGGCCGCATGATTCGCGATTTGAAATTCCCCATCGAACTGGTTGTGTGTCCGATCGTGCGCGAATCCGACGGCCTGGCGATGAGTTCGCGCAACGCCTA
>PLUJ01000180.1 GCA_003165455.1 Acidobacteriaceae bacterium
AAGCGTATCCCGGCGATGTGTTCTACCTCCACTCGCGTTTGCTGGAACGCTCGGCCAAATTGAGTGACAAAAATGGTGGCGGATCGCTGACGGCGCTTCCAATCATCGAAACCCAGGCGGGCGACGTTTCCGCGTACATCCCGACCAACGTGATTTCGATTACGGACGGGCAAATCTATCTCGAGACTGATCTGTTCAATCAGGGCGTTCGTCCAGCAGTCAACGTAGGCTTGTCGGTAAGCCGCGTTGGCGGAGCGGCCCAGATCAAGGCCATGCGACAGGTAGCCGGAACCTTGAAGTTGGAATTGGCGCAGTATCGCGAACTCGCAGCCTTTGCGCAATTCGGCAGCGACCTCGATAAAGCCACGCAAAATCAGCTCAATCGTGGCCAACGGCTGGTTGAAATCCTCAAGCAAGGCCAGTTCTCTCCACTGCCGTTCTCCAAACAGATTCTGATTATCTTTGCCGGGACCGGCGGATTTCTCGACGACCTGCCGGTGAACCAGGTCCGGGATTTCGAGAAAGAGCTTTACACGTACGTGGATGCGACCAACCCCGGCGTGCTACGCACGATCATGGAGAAGAAGATTCTCGATGATGGCCTGAAAGCGCAGCTCGCCGACGTCATCAAGCAAGCCAAACAGCAGTTCGTATCGAGCAGGCAAGCAGCGGCGAAATAGGCTTTTAGCTTGGTTCGCAGAAACATAGTTGTATAAACGAATCCGAAAGGTTTGGCTGAAAGCTAAGAGCTAACAGCTAACAGCTGTTTTTCCAATGGCAAACATTCTCGACATTCGGCGCCGTATCCGCAGCGTGGTGAACACGCGGCAGATCACCAAAGCCATGAAGGTGGTTTCGGCGGCCAAGTTGCGCCGTGCGCAAGAGCGCACCATGGCAGCGCGGCCCTATGCCACCATGTTGACGAATGTCTTGAAGTCACTGGTAAAACGGGCCGAGATTTACGATCCAGAAACCGGCCAACCGAAACATCCTTTGCTGGCGCTGCGCGAAGAGCACAACATTTTGCTGATCATCGTCACTGGAGATAAAGGTTTAGCTGGCGCCTTTAGCGCCAATGTCACCAAGGCTGCCAGCCGTTTCCTTCAGTCGAAAGCTGGAAAGAATATCGATATTGAAGCTATTGGCCGCAAAGGCCGCGATTTTTTGCGGAGGCGCTATCCCGCCGCGGCCATGCAGACGCGCAGCCTTGCCGACCTCGAAAGCGAAGACTCCGATGAAACTCGGCCCGAGCAAGGCGCGCGCGCGGGATCGATTCAGATCACTGGCGAGCACGTCGGCATTCTCGGTAAGTTTGATTTTTCGCAGGCCCGCGCCTTGGCGGAAAGCGTAATTGAACGCTATGACAACCAGGAGATCGACTCCGTTTATGTCGTCTTCAATGAATTTAAATCCGTGATCGCTCAGCGGCTGATTGTTGAACAGATTCTCCCCATCGAGAACGTCGGAGAGCAGTCTGTCCGCCAGTCGCAGGATATGACCGAAGACGAAAGAAAGAAGGCGAAAGAAGCGGCGATCAGCTCCGGGATTGGAATGCGCAGCGAGAGTCCTGCTGACCAAGTAGCGGAAAAATTTGCCACGGCGGACGTGGATTATATCTATGAACAGTCGCCCGAAGAGTTGTTCCGGTCGTTGCTGCCGAAGTACGTTGGCATCCAGATATTTCGAGCTTTGCTCGAGTCCGCGGCGGCGGAGCATGCCGCGCGGATGACCGCGATGGAATCCGCCACCAGCAACGCAACCGATATGATTGACTCCTTGACTTTGGTCATGAACCGCGCGCGGCAAGCGAAGATTACTAAAGAGATTATCGAAATCGTGAGCGGCGCTGCCGCAATGTAATTCGTAGAGACGTTGCTTGCAACGGCTCCGCGTGCGAGAACAAAAAGAGACGAAAACAAGATATGTCTCCCGAGAAAACTATGCCAGAAAATGTAGGACACGTAATTCAGATTGCTGGACCCGCCGTGGACGTACAGTTCCAAGAGGGCCACCTGCCGCCGATTTATGAGGCGGTGCGCGTCGTGAGCGACGGCTTTACGGTGCCCACTCCCATCAATGTGATTCTCGAAGTGCAACAACACCTTGGCGAAGGCCGCGTGCGCGCTATCGCCATGTCAGCCACCGACGGTATGGTGCGGGGCATGAAGGCCATCGACCAGGGTGGCCCAATCTCGGTTCCAGTAGGCCGCGGCACGTTGGGCCGTGTGATGAACGTAATCGGCGAACCCGTGGATCAACTCGGCCCCATCGAATACAAAGAGAGAATGCCGATTCATCGCCTGGCTCCTGCGTTCGATGAGCAAGCCACGACCGCGGAAATGTTTGAGACCGGCGTCAAGGTCGTCGATCTCATTCAGCCCTTTTTAAAGGGCGGAAAAATCGGATTGTTCGGTGGCGCTGGCGTGGGCAAGACCGTGGTCATCATGGAACTGATTAACAATGTTGCCAAAAACCACGGCGGATTTTCCGTCTTCGCCGGCGTCGGCGAGCGCACCCGCGAAGGCAACGATTTGTGGCTCGAGATGACCGAATCTGGCGTCATTAAACCCGGCGACCCGGCCCACTCGAAAGCCGCTCTCATTTACGGGCAGATGACCGAGCCTCCCGGCGCCCGCTTGCGCGTTGCGCTGACTGGACTCACCGTCGCGGAATATTTCCGGGACGCCGAAGGTGCGGACACACTTCTTTTCATCGACAATATTTTCCGCTTTACCCAGGCTGGATCGGAAGTCTCGGCGCTTCTCGGCCGCATGCCCAGCGCCGTCGGCTACCAGCCCAATCTCGCCACTGAGATGGGCGAATTGCAGGAACGAATCACTTCAACAAAAAAGGGCTCGGTTACATCGGTGCAGGCCATCTATGTTCCCGCCGACGACTTAACCGATCCTGCTCCTGCTACAACGTTTGCGCACCTTGATGCGACCACGGTGCTCTCCCGTGCGTTGACTGAAATCGGAATCTATCCCGCAGTCGATCCGCTGGCTTCCACGTCGCGAATTCTCGACGCCCGCATCGTTGGCCAGGAACACTATGATGTCGCGCAGTCGGTCAAGAAGACCTTGCAAACTTACAAGGACTTGCAGGACATCATCGCGATTCTCGGCATCGACGAGTTGAGCGAAGATCAAAAGCTCACCGTCGCCCGTGCGCGAAAAATTCAACGCTTCTTGTCGCAACCCTTCCACGTCGCCGAACAATTTACCGGCGCAGCGGGACGTTACGTCAAGATTGCCGACACGGTAAAAGGCTTCAAGGCTATCGTCGAAGGCAAGTACGACGACATTCCGGAGCAAGCGTTCTACATGAAGGGTCCGATCGAAGAGGTGCTCGAAGCTGCGGAAAAGATGAAAGCGGCAGCGTAAAGGGTATTTCCCGCTCAGGGCCTGCGGAACGGAAGCCACGTAGATTTTGTTTTGCCGAAGCCCGAAAGCTGAAGCCTGAAGCCGATTGTTATGCCTGATACTTTTCAACTCGAGATCGTCACGCCGGAAAAGAAAGTGGTAGATACGGCTGCGGCGGAGGTTCAGATTCCCGGCAAGAACGGTTATCTGGGCATCCTCCCGGGCCATGCGCCGCTCATTACCGAGCTCTCTGTCGGCGAGATCAAGTATCGCGACGGCGGAGAAGAACAATGGCTTGCCGTGGCATGGGGCTTCGCTGAAGTGCTGCCCGATAAAGTAACAATCCTTGCCGAGACGGCCGAGCGCCCGAACGAGATTGATGTGGAACGCGCACGCAAATCCAAACAACGCGCCGAACAGCGGCTCACCAGCGGAGATACAAACGTCGACGTGGAGCGCTCCCTCAACGCCTTGCACAAAGCCGAAACCCGGCTCGAAGTGGCGGAGAACAAGTAGCGCTTGCTAGAGAAAAGTCAGGAAAAGAAACTCCAAGCCGCTTGCCTGAGCGCGCTCTCTACAACACGTTCACCTCGTCCCGATCCTCCGAGGCCACTCGCTTCACTGCCGCCGTCCGCTCCAACTTGTCCCAGGCGAATCTCCTGCCTTCGAGCGCCCGCTTCAGCGTCTTGAATAGAACCACCGAAAACAATTGCCGATAGGCGAATCGCTGCAGCCACACCTGGCTCAAGAGCCACACATCTTCCTTACCGTCAGGCCGCCGCCGCTCCAGTGCGAATGCCAATGCCGATGCGATGAAATCGATTACCAGAAATGCGAAAAAGAACGCGACCAGTTTGTGGAAGCTCGCCGGATCCGTGGAATCTGGATGAAAATGTTTCTGAACGAAATACCAGATTGCGCCGAAGGCGAACATGATATCGATCAGCGGCGATACCAGCGGCAGCAAAATCTGGAAGATGACGATATTCGGCAGCGCGACAAACCCCAGCGCCCCCTTGCGCGCGAACACACCACTATGTTTATAGACCGCCTGCAAAATTCCGAACGACCAGCGGAAACGCTGCCGCATCAAGCCATTCGCATTGGTCGGCGCCTCGGTGTATGCCAAAGCCATATCTTCATATTCCACGCGGTAGCCCCGCCGCAGCAGCGCCATGGTTAGATCCGCATCTTCGGCGACTGTGTCAATCTGGTAGCCGCCCGCCTCGCGCACCGCGGAAACCCGCCACGCACCAATCGCTCCTGGCACCACGCTCACCGCGCCAAACACATCCAGCGCGCGTCTTTCAAAGTTCTGGCTGGTGATGTATTCGAGCGCCTGCCANNGATTGGCATTACCCGCAATTGCCCCAACCTTGGGATTCATGAAATGCGGCACCAGGCGCCGGATCGCGTCTGCAGCAATGATCGTGTCCGCATCGATGCCCACGAATAACTCGGCATCTTGAATATGCTCAATGCCATAATTGAGAGCTTCGGCTTTGCCCGCATTCTGCTTTGTAAGGATGAGAACTTTGCCACCTCTCTCCTCGACCACAAACGCTGCGCGTGCAACCTCAAGAGTCCGATCCTTGGATCCATCGTCAATCACAATTACCCGCAGATTCGGATAATCGGAGTTGAGCGCGGCCCGGATCGTTCGAACGATAACTTTTTCTTCGTTATAAGCCGGGATGAGGACGGCAACTTTCGGTTTGTAGGAAGCCACCTCCGCAGGTTTGCCATAGATTTTTTCCCGTACCCGGTCATACACCGCCGCCGTTCCAATAAAAATTAAACGCCCGGTCATGAGCAAATCGCCGAGAAAGAATATCCATGTGATCGAAATAATTCCCGCCTCGAACAGCCAGAAGCCGAGCCCATCAAGGCGCGCCGCCCAGCGTTGCCCAGTGCTCAACGGCGCCATCACGTCAGCCCGGGTTTTCCCAAACAATTGAAATACGGGGACTACCGAATACCCTCTTGCCCGAATACCGTCGATGATCATGGGCAGCGCGCGAACCGTTTCAGACCGATTTCCGCCGCCATCGTGCAGCAGTACAACGTTGCCGCATCGCAAATCGTTCACCCCACACGGCGGCAGATGCGCCAGTACGTAAGCTGATATTTCTTCCGCGGTATGCCGCCGCAACTTGCCATCACTCCCGGCCGGTACCTTGTCGCTCCAGTCATTAGGATCGATCCGGTTGCCGACCGTGATGTACCCCATGTCCTGTGCGAACTCGAGCGGTTTTACCTGATCTGCGGTATCAGGCTCTTCATCAATCGCATACGGCGGCCGCAGAAGAGTCACATGTACTCCCATCAGGCTCGCAAACAGCCGCTCCGTAAGATTCAGCTCCACTTTCATGTACGTAGACGAAATATTGCTCACGTCCGGATGGGTGAACGTGTGGTTTCCAATCGTGTGGCCTTCATTGAAAATCCGCTTGGCGATGCTGGGGAACTTATCTGTCTGAATTCCGATAAGAAAGAATGTCGCTGGAGCGTGCTCGCGCTTCAAAACGTCGAGTATCTCCGGCGTCCACTCCGGATCGGGGCCATCGTCGAACGTGATCGCAACTTCATTCGGACTGTATCCGTATCGCCCAACCCGGTAAGGCTCCGGCAAGGACTGGAAGTTTTCATCCGTGATCAGCTTCGTTTCCGCATCGGTAGTCAGGTCGCGAATCCCATGCGTGGGCCGATCTTCAATGCGAAGAATTTCTCCCTGTCCCTCCATGTCCACATCCTGCCCTGGAGGCACGTCTTTCAACTTATCCGTCGCCCCGGCATCGCCGGGAACGTCCCACACCCGCCAAAGAGAACGGTCTTCTCCGCCCAAACGCCACAGAGCAAAAGTTTGGATGCCCAGCGTCTGCGCGGCTCGCATGTGGTTCAGAGCTGTGACCGCATCCAGAAACCAAACGTCATGCCGGATGCTGTGTTCGTCGAGATAACTGAAATGCGGATTTAACGCATCGTCGTCGAAATTTACGTCTTCATCGGAATCGCGTGCGGCCAACCAGGCGTCCTGCGCGCTCGCCGGACTGTCGTGTTCGTCGGCCGGCAGTTTTCCTTTCTTCGGCTTAAGAACCCAGTCGTAGCCATAATTAGCGATTGCGCAGATCAGTTTTTCCCGCGGAATCACCTTTACCGCAAACTTTAGATTGTCGACGAACCAATCCTGCGATGCGACTGGTCCCGATGGACCGCCAGGATAATGCTCGTCATAATTCATCACGACCACACCATCCGCCGGCGCGGAGATGGCGGCGTAATCGTATTCTTTATTGTGCGCTGGCACGCTGACGTAAAGCTTCATCCCTCGCGCGTACAGGTCGCTGGATAGCTCGTTCAGCAGCGCTACGTAGCCTTTTTGCCCGGCGCTCGGAAAAGCCTCAAAGTCCACCATCAATCCGCGGAAACGATCGGAGGCAAGAAATATTCCTACCTGTTTCCTGAACGTGGCTCGCGCATCCGGATCATTCAAAAATCCTGTGATATCGCCCACCCAATCGGTGCCGTTAAAGTTATTTACCATCGGAAAAACTTCCATGGCAGTGTCTTCCGATTTCAGTAACGGCATCACGCGATCATCCACCGATCGCGCCCGATTGTTTTGCACTACATCGAAGAACTTATTGGTTTGGTCGTCCACGGCCTGCAGGTGGCCGTCGGGAGTCAGCACGTGCAGCCAGTCGGGATACAGCAAATCGATCTGGTGCGAGAAATCGTGCAGCGAAGCATAGCTGGCTGCATCCCACGGAACATAGAACGCCGCCCGGATCCCTTCCTCCTGGTTCAGCTTCACCTCGGATGCCGGCAGTTTCGATTTTCGATGCGAGCGGCTGGCCAGCTTCTTCTGGCGATCGCGAGCCTTGTCCCTTTCGTTCTCTTTGAGGGCTTTGAAAGCCCGTTTTTGAGGAGAAAACAGCAACTCGGGCAGATGCTCGTCACGCAACGCCGTATAAACGAAGAAGATAATCAACGCGGACAGCGCCGCGACACCGACGTCGACAAATCGCCTCAGGCGCTTCCAACGAGCGCGTTGCGGATCATAAAAAACAGGTTCGGCCATGTATGGTTAATCGATAATCGTATGCCGTGGGCGGCAGGCGGTCAATTCGGCGGAAAAGGCGCAGAACTTCCTGCGAGTATCAACTAATAGATTAAGATGCCGATTCCCACCCGCAAGTTGACTGCTCGCGCTATATTCTCAATCGTGCTTCAACTGCTGCGTAAGGACGCAAGATTCTTCGTCGCGGGAAGCTTGTTAGCCTTCGCCCTGCGGCTAGCTTTCATTCTGCACTTTCCCGGCATCGTCGACG
>PLUJ01000127.1:0-12063 GCA_003165455.1 Acidobacteriaceae bacterium
AAGCCCGCCAACATCTTCGTCACCGACCGTGGCAACGCCAAGATTCTCGATTTCGGCCTCGCGAAAATCTCACGTGCGGCGCGGCCCACCAGCGGCGATTCGCAAACCCTGGCCGACGCCTCCGGCCTTGACCTCACCAGCCCCGGCACCGCAGTCGGCACCGTGGCCTATATGTCGCCCGAGCAATTGCGCGGCAAGGAGCTCGACGGTCGCACCGATCTCTTTTCCTTCGGCGTCGTGCTCTACGAAATGGCCACCGGCGTTCTCCCTTTTCGCGGAGAAACTTCCGCCGTCGTCACCGAAGCCATTCTCAATCGCCACCCCACCGCTGCTACGCGTCTGGTTCCGGAACTTCCTCCCAAGCTGGAGGAGATCATCAACAAAGCGCTCGAAAAAGACCGCGATATGCGCTGTCAGACGGCGGCCGAACTTCGTGCCGACCTCAAACGTTTCAAGCGCTCCCTCGATTCCTCGCGCACCTCGGTTCTCACGGAACCGGCACAGTCCTCATCTTCCACCAGCGTAGCCGCTTCAGCAGTAGCTGTGCCGGTGAAGCGAAAAAAGTCTACCGCTGCGCTGATTTTCGCCCTCGGTCTGCTTGTCGTAGCAGGCCTCGGCGTCTACGCCGGCAAGTTTTTCTTCGCGGCCGCCCCCGTCGAGCCTCCGCTCTACCGTCAACTCACCTTCCGCCGCGGCAGCATCCGCTCCGCCCGCTTTGCCCCGGATGGCCAAACCATCCTGTACAGCGCCGCCTGGCAAGGTGGACCGTTGGACGTATTTACCGCTCGCCCCGAAGCTCCCGAGGCGCGCTCCATGGGCCTCAGTCACACCCAACTCATGTCCGTGTCCTCCGCATCGGAGATGGCTGTCCTGCTGAACAGTAAAGCCCTGGGTACTTGGGTCAGCATGGGTACGCTGGCGCGCGCGCCGCTGGTGGGGGGCGCACCGCGCGAAGTGTTGGAGCAGGTGCAATGGGCAGACTGGTCGGCGGACGGAAACACTTTGGCTGTCGTCCGCGACTTCGGAGGCCGGAATCGCCTGGAGTTTCCCATCGGCAAGCCGCTCTATGAAACCGGCGGCTGGGTCGGACACCCTCGCGTCTCTCCCAAGGGAGACTTGATCGCATTCATCGACCACCCCGTTCAAGGCGATGACAGAGGTACGCTCGCCGTCGTCGATCTCGCAGGACACAAGAAAGATCTCTCGGACGAGTGGTACACAATTCAAGGCCTGGCTTGGTCGCCGAACGGCAAAGAGATCTGGTTCACTGCCAGCAAGTCCGGCGTGGATCGCACGCTTTATGCGGTCACGTTGGATGGCAAGGAGCGCATGGTGTTGCGCCTGCCGGGCGCATTGATGCTATTCGACATCTGGAAGGATGGCCGGGTATTGATGATGCGCGCCAGTTGGCGGCGCGAACTGATCGGCTTCGGCGCGGACGGCAAGCAGCGCGAACTTTCCTGGCTCGACTACAGCTATCCCGCAGAACTTTCACGCGACGGGAAAACTTTATTATTCGATGAAGAAGGCGGCGGCGGATCGCTCGCCTACTCCAAATCCGGAGGATACACCTACGGAGTTTATATCCGCTCGACCGACGGCACGCCGGCCGTGCTGCTCGGAGAGGGAAGCGCGCTCGCGCTATCCCCCGACGGGAAATGGGCGATTACCGAGAGCCAGGTGTCGCCGGCCCAGCTAAAGCTTCTGCCTACCGGTGCGGGCCAGTCCAAGGACCTCACGAACGATACTATCAACCACAACTGGGCTCACTGGTTCAGCGACGGCAAGCGCATCCTCTTTTCAGGCAACGAGCCCGACAGGGGAGAAAAGCTTTACGTCTACGATCTGGACACAGGCAAAGACCGCGCCATCACTCCGCAAGGCGTGAACGGGAACTCTTTCGCGATCTCTCCTGACTCGCAGGTGGTCGCTGCCATTGGTCCCGACCAGCGAGGCTACCTTTACCCGGTGAACGGTGGGGACGCGAAGTTGATTCCCGGCGTCAATCAAGGCGAGCAACCCATCACCTGGAGCGCCGACGGCCATTCTCTTTACGTCTACCAGCCGGGAGAACTGCCGGCCCACGTGTATCGCATCGACGTCCAATCCGGCCAGCGCACGCTGTGGAAAGATCTGATGCCCACTGATCCTGCTGGTGTGGAGAACATCGGACCCATCCTTCTTACTCCCGATGCCAAAACCTGTGTCTTTGGTTACCATCGAAATTTGGCGGATTTGTATCTGGTGGAAGGCTTGAAATAAGACTGGCGAATCCCGCTCTTCCAACTTATTAGCGAAATTGAGGTCGGCAGGTTTAGGACCGCGTGGCGGCAGCCCACGATCTATGGCTGCGTTCCCGCTCCCATGATTTCCTTGGTTTCATTTTGCGCAACCGCCGGATAGGCGATGCGTTTTCGCCGGCGCAGATCCTGCGGCAATTGTGACTTCAATATCCACAATCCCAATGCGGTCGCAGCGGCCCAGGTTACGGAAACTAAAGCCAGCTGCAGCAGGTCGGTCATTCGGCTGCCGTGGCCGAAAGCCGGAAGCGGAATATTTTTCGCGACTTCCAGACTGATTCCCCCGGCAACAACCGCGGTAAGTGCGGATTTTCCCAGTTCATCCCAGCGCAATGTTCGCAACGAAACCATCTTTCGATAATGCAGCAGCCAAGCCAGCGCCAACAGATTCGCCCCAATGCCAATGTCGGAAGCGTAAGCCAATCCAACCACTCCGCATCGATGGAAGAGAAAAGAATAAATCGGTAACGAAGCGCTGGTGATGACGGTGACTGCCACCATTGGCGTAAGCGTGTCGCCCGCCGCGTAAAACGCGCGGGCATACAATCCCTGCGCAGCCCACAGCGCGAGCGACAGAGAGAACCAAAAAAAATACACGGCGGTAGTGCGCGTGTCCGAGACGGTGAACCGTCCGCGTCGATAGACCAGATCGATCAACGGGAACGCAGCGGCCATCATCCAACCCGTCGCCAGAAATGATGCGGCAGCGACCCGGTAGACTGAATCGTTCACCGTGGTGGCGAATTCCTTCAGCCGCTTCTCGTTGAATAATCGTGCAAAGAACGGCAAAGAAGCTTGCCCAGTTGCCTGCCCCAGAACCGCGATGGGCACGGCGAACAAGCGTTTTGCATAGTTCAGCCGCGATATATCGCCCACGCCGCTGGCCGCATAATGACGCAGGATCCAGTCGTCCGCCGTAACCAGAGAGACTCCGAGCATCAGCGGGACCGATAATTTGATCCATTCGCGAAACGCAGGATTGGTCACATCGAAAGACGGCTTGTATCCCGTGCCAATGCGCGCCGCCCCGATTACGCTCGCGAGGAACGGCCCCGCGATGCTTCCCGCCAGCGCGCCATAGGCCAGGGCTCCAATTCCAAAGTGACGTCCCGCCACCACCCCGCCCAGAATGATGAACAAGTTGTAAAGCAGGGGGCCAAGCGCAGGAAAAAGAAACAACCGGTGCGAAAGCAGCACGGCAGAAACCACTCCTCCCACATAAAAGAAAATCTGCGCCGGCAACAAAATGCGGGTGAGATGAACGGTGAGTTCCGCCTGCTCGCGGGAGAATCCGTGAAACATCCAGCGCACGAATTGCGGCGTAAAGATTTCAGTGATAACGGTGCCAACAATCATCACCACCGTCATTACGGTAATTACGACCGAAAAAGTCTTGTTGGCATCGGCGTCGCGCTTCTCGGCGAGGAACCGCGTATAGATCGAGATGAATGTGATCGATGCGGCGCCCCCGGCCACAATGTAGTTGAGCCAGTCAGGAAGGGTGAAAGCCGCGACGTATGCATCGGTTTGCCCTCCCGCGCCGAATTCGTAAGCGATGTAGGCTTCGCGCACATAACCAATCGCTCGCGAAAGCATCACCGTGCCCATCAGCAGCACCGTTGCCGAAAAAGCGCTGTGCTGATGCGATGGGCGAAAAAAGCGAAGGGCTTTATTCATGGGACGGAATGATTGCGCCAAGCCTGGATTTCATGCGGTCTGATAAGAAGTTTTCTAACAAAGCCTACCAGAGGCCAGCGGCGAGTGTTCGTGTTTATCGCAAGATCGGACCCGACAGTTCCTGGATTGATACTTCGGCGGAAACGCAACCTGGCAGTTCCCGCCGCACGACTAATGGATGCACCGCCCGGGAACCTGCTATCGCCTGCACCGTGCCACGTTATTGCGGGGTCGCACTACTCAATCATTTTCGGCTACTGATCATTCGGAATATCGTAGGCGCTTGAGATTTTGATGTCCGCATGGAGGGGAGTTTCGGCGGAAGACCGGCCCACCTCCACGGAATATTTTCCAGCGTCCGCATGCCAGTCTTTTGCGGTCGTGTCGTAATACGTGAATGCGCGGGAATCAAGCGGCACCGACACATGCTTCGTCTCGCCCGGAGCGAGATCGACGCGCGAAAATCCTTTCAGTTCTTTCGCCGGGCGCGGCACCTTCGGATCGGTCTCCCCTACATATACCTGAGCTACGTCCGCGCCGGGACGGGTGCCGGTATTGGTCACATCGAAAGTGACTGAGTAGTGCGCGCCCGCTGACGATCCGCCTTCAGGCTGCACCGAGAGATTGCTGTACTGAAAAGTGGTGTACGACAATCCGTAGCCAAAAGGAAACAGCGGTTTCACATGATTGTGTTCATAGCCGCGATAGCCCACAAACACGCCTTCTTTATAGATCACACGATTGGTGTTCGCTTCAGGGTAATAGCTGTCATGCACGGGATTGTCGGCCCAGTGGCGCTCGAACGTAGCCGGCAGATGGCCGGACGGGTTGACCTCACCAAAAAGAATTTCGGCGAGTGCCGTGCCGCCGCGCTCTCCCGGATACCAAAGCTCAAGGTCCGCGGGAACCTGATCGAGCCAGTCGCCAGGATCCACGTTGCCCCCGGAGGTGACGGTAACAATTGTGTTCTTGTTCAGCGCGGCGAGTTCGCGGATTAATTCCTCCTGGCCGAACGGTAAGCTAAAGGTGCGATCCGCACCCTCCGACTCGCTGCTGGAGTCAAAGCCCGCGCCGATCACAATGACGTCGGCCTTGGCGGCTGCGGCCTTCACCGCGGCGGAGACGATTTTGTGCTGGTCCATGATGCCGACGAACAAGCGCCCACCGATCGGAGTATTCTGAAAGGCTTCGGCGATAATCTTGTGCGGTCCGGCCGAGAGAGTAAGGCTTGTGTGGTTCTGCAGGGCGGTAGCCAATTTCCATTCGTCGAAGACTGTTTTGCCATCCACCAGAACGCGATAGCCGTTGCTCTCGCCGGAATATTCAGCCGCGATCTCGTAGGAGGAAGTTTCCGGCGCAATGTAGAAGCCCGTCCAGCGTCGTGACGATTTCTTCTGAGTGCTGAACGACTCAATCACTTCGTCGAAATCGGGAAGGTCTTCCCAGGAGACGCCCGTAAAGTTAAGATGCCGCACGCTCTGAGTAGAGATTGGAGCGCCGGAGAAATCTCCATTCGCAAATGTCTCCAGCTTCAGTCCCGGTTTGCCATCGTGCTCGGCGGTGGAAAATTCGGTAGAAGTGGCGAGGGAGTTCATGTCCGGCAGGCCACGCTCGTAGTAAATCTTCGCCGACTCTCCCATGTAAGTTGCGATGCCCTCCAAAATACTGACCGCGGAGAATGGAATGGCCTTGCCGCTGCCGCCACCTACTGGCTGCGCGGGCCAAGCATCGGGCCCCGCGACGAGAATGTTTTTGATTTTGCTTTTATCCAGCGGCAGCAGAGCGCCCTCATTCTTCAGCAGCACAATGCCTTCCCGCGCTCCCTGCAGGGCAACCAGATGATTTTCCGCATCGTATTTCGATATGGATAGATCGGCCTGCTCACGGTCGAGCCAGCCGAAGCAGGCTGCCGTGGTGAGAATGCGGCGAACTTTTTCGTCGATTGTCGATTCCTTGACGCGGCCGTCCCGAATTGCCGGGAGCAGATTCTCCCGGTTCATGTACTTGCCCTTGGGCATTTCCAGGTCAAGTCCGCCGTTGGCCGCGCCTACACCGCTGTATGTGGCATCCCAGTCCGACATCATTACACCCTGAAAGCCCCATTGCTTTCTGGCGACATCGATATTGAAATACGCATTCTGCGAAGAGTGCGTGCCATTGACCAGGTTGTAGGAATCCATGATCGCACCGACATGCGCGTTCTTTACCGCGTACTCGAAAGCGGGCAGATAAATCTCGCGCGCGGTGCGCTCATCGACGATGGAATCGCTGTCATGCCGCAGGAACTCCGAATTGTTGGCCAAAAAATGCTTCACGGTCGGGCTGACGCCCTGTTTCTGCATCCCGGTGATATAGCCCGCGGCGGTGACGCCGGCGAGGAATGGATCTTCGCCAAAGTATTCGAAGTTGCGGCCATTCATGGGCGCGCGATAAATGTTCACGCCAGGGCCGAGCATGAAGTTGATACCTCGGGCGCGGGCGTCCCTGCCGATTCCGGCCCCAACGCGCACCGCCAATTCCGGATCCCATGTGGCGGCAAGGCCAATGCCCGCGGCATAGGTGGTCGATGGATATTTTTGATTGCTGCGCACCCCCAGCGGGCCGTCGGACATTTCAAGCGCTGGAAGGTTTAGGCTGGGCATGGCGCGAACCGCAAAGCCGGTGCCGCCGATGTAGTCGATTTTCTGCTCGAGTGTCATCTTGCCGAGGATCGCATCCACTCGGCGCTCAATTTCAGGACTGATTGGCGTCGGAGCTTGGGTGAGCGAGATGCACGACCAAAGAAATGTGATGGTGAGTAGAAATCCAGAAGAGAGGCGGGAAANNGGAAAGCCCCTGTCGATGCAAAGTGCATCCTTGAACGAGGAGGATGGCGGAGAGGACGCTCGTACGGCCGCGCCTCGGCACAAGTGTACACGAGTTCGGCAAAAAACCGGATGGGCGCATGGTCACTGTGCTAGCTCTCCGCGTCTTTCAAGGGCTGCAAATAAGCTCTCGCAGGTGGGAGCCTACTTGTAGAAAGTGACGAAGATTAAAGGTATAAGGCTAATGAAAACCTTATTGCGCGAGAATAATCCGCAGCCGCTCTTTTTCAAGATCGTCCGACAGATCTTCCGAGCTAAGAGGTTGCGTTGCCTCACCCGTGTGCACCAGGAATCCGCCTTCCTCGACCAGAGAACGCTGCGTCGGTAGGACGACCTTGCCTGACTGATCGATATGAAACTCCATGTGCTGATTTTACCGAATGGCAAGAGCCACGCCACAAGAATTATCTTCGCTAACCTTAGACCTTCAAAATCACCTTCCCGTAGTTCTTGCCTTCCTGCAATAGCTTGTAACCTTCCACGGCTCGATCCAGTGGCAGCACATGACCAACGATAGGAGCCAGATTCGAATCCGCAATCCATTTCGAGAGCCGCTTCCATGCGGGTTCCATGATCTCAGGTTTCTGCGACAAGTACGTCAGCCATAGGCCCTGAATGCTGGCCGATTTCGCATAGAGAGCACGCACATCCAGTTGAGGCTGCTTGCCGGTAGCGGTTCCGTATTGAATGACGCGGCCGAAATCGCGCAGGCAGCGCAGACTCTTCGCAGTGTGCTCGCCGCCAAGCATTTCAAATACAGCGTCCACTCCCTCGCCGCGCGTAAGTCTTGTCACTGCATCTTCGTAGTCTTGCTGTTTGTAATTGATTCCATGCGGCAAGCCGAGCTCTTTGACCCGGGCCAACTTTTCATCGGAGGATGACGTGCCATACATTTCAACCCCGAGGAGCTTTCCGATCTGGACTGCGGCGGTGCCCACGCCTCCGGCAACCGCATGGATCAAGACCCGATGGGTGCGACCCGCGGCTGGTGGTTCAGCCATGCCAGCCTGCCAGTAGCCGAGGTATGCGGTGAAATAATTGACCGGAAACGCGGCCGCTTGCTCATCGGTCCAGTGATCGGGAACGGGCCAAAGCAGTTTTCGATAGGCGGCAACTTTTTCGGCAAAGGCTCCCCACTGCATGTAGCCCATCACGCGACGCCCTGTCTTCACCTCAGTGCCGGAAAACTCACGTCCTGCGATCAGTGGGGGCGCGGGAGTTCCGGGATATCCGCCCATCGTCGTCATCAGATCGGCAAAATTCAATCCGCCAGCCTCCACATGGACCAGCGCTTGTTCCGGCTTGACAGCAGGTTCGGCGGCATCCTGGATAGCCAGGGAATCTGGCCCGGATAGGCGAGTGATGACGAGAGCTTTCATCGACAAAGTTTAGCAGCCGGACTAAGCCAGAGTAGTCCAGCCAGAGTAATCAAGCCGGAGTAATCAAAGGCTGCCGCTATGTTTCTTCGCCCGGTGTTTGCCGCGGGGTATATACTTTGGGCGTTGGATTACTGAAGTCTTCCCGGTCGCGCCTCCACGGGCCGGGACGGTGCGTACATTCATCCCCTAATTCTTGCGCCCCGCATACGACAGGCCAATTCCACCTCGAGGCGGACGAGGAAGCGGCACCGGTGCATCGCGGCCCACAATTGTGGGCGGAGCTGCATCCGGAGGAGGTCATAACTGTGGATCTAGTTCTTGTACGTCTTCTTTTTATTGTTGTAGTTTCGGTTGCATGCTACTTCATTGAACCGTTCCATCTAGCCCGCACGCAGGATGCCGCAGTGGGAGCGCTGGTCGGGGCGGGGATTGTCCTGTTCGAATGGAAGCTCCGCACGGTGAGCCTGAAGCGGCTGATCGGCGCGGCGATCGGAAGCCTTCTCGGAATTTGCGGGGCTTACCTGTTTGCGCTGGTGATTCGCAGTAGTGTGCCTGCCGGCAACACGCAAAGCTTTCTGCAGATCCTGGTGATGCTGCTGATGGCCTATGTGGGCCTGATTGTAGGCTCGAGCAAGGGCGACCTGCTCAACCTGGCGGCCTTGGGCGGAGTTTTCGGCGGCGAGAAACAGGGGAAGAAAAGTTACAAGATTCTCGACACCAGCGTGATTATCGATGGCCGCATCGCCGATATCGCCGAGACTGGTTTCCTCGACGGCATTATTGTGACCCCGCAGTTCGTGTTGCGCGAGTTGCAGCTTGTGGCCGATTCCGCCGATTCGCTCAAGCGTAACCGCGGGCGGAGAGGTCTCGACGTGCTGCAGCGGCTGCAGAAAATGGCAACCCTGCAAATCCAGATTGTTGAAGACGATTTCCCCGCCGTGCGCGAAGTGGATTTAAAGCTGATTGAGCTGGCGAAAGTTTACGAAGGAAAAATCATCACGAATGATTTCAATCTGAATAAAGTCGCGCAGCTGCAGGGAGTCGCGGTGCTGAACATCAACGAACTGGCAAACTCGCTCAAGCCGATCGTGCTGCCCGGCGAGATCATGAAAGTGTTCATCCTGAAGGAAGGCAAGGAATACAACCAGGGCGTGGCTTATCTGGACGATGGAACGATGGTCGTAGTCGACAATGCCCGCAAGATGATTGGCAAGACCATCGATGTATCGGTGACATCGGTGCTGCAGACGACCGCCGGCAAAATGATTTTTGGTAAATGGGATGAGCGCGCTTTTTCCCGTTCGCCGATTCAAGTCGCCGTGCCTGGCATTTCTGGCGCGACTGCGGCGGCCACTGTCCCGAATTCTTTGATCGAGTCGAAGCCTACGGAAATTTAGAAGTCGTTAAGGGGCGGGCGACACAATCGAGGCGACCGAGATAGTGTTCGCGTTTAGTGTGCCGAGGATTTTGACCCGCTCTCCGGCTACGCGCTTTAGACGTTCAGACTCGCCAGCTAGAACGAAGGCCTTATCACCATCCACGAGCGCGAACTGTTCGCCGCCATGAACGCAAACGCGAGTGCAATCCGCAGCATCTTTTCCTACTGAGGCGGAGTGCTTGGCGCCACATTTGGTGTCGGTAACGATGCCCTCATAGGATTGAAGCGAGCTTGCCGGGGGCTGTGCGATGCCGGATGCCTGCACAACTTGCGAAGTACCAGGTCTTGTTGGGCGGGTAAAGGTGGCGAATCCCAGATTCATCAACGCAAGAACCAGCAATCCCGCGCAGGCGAGGATCGCAATCCAATCGTGCTGTTTCGGCAGACGCATCTATCATTAGTACCAGCTTTTGGCGGAAGGTTGCCAGGCGCGGACTGAACGCGGGAGCCTGGCGCAAAATAACGTGAATGTTCCACGTGGAACACTGTGAATCGTACAAAAAATTGGGCTGGAAGTGATTGATTCCAGGTAGCGAGTTTTGAGCGAGCGAATGGATTCAATGGGTTAGGCTGTGGAAATTTTGTCTACTTTCGAGGGGGTTAAAGGGGGCCGGAATGAGGTCTAAAGTGGACTTGACAAGGACGGCCGGTACTTTTTAGAGTACGTTCATTTTGTTCGGTCGCATGCCGCTGGGGGCTAAAAATCGGCTCATCAGTTTGGATTTACGCGGCACTGAAACGCCGGGATTTCACTGTGGCAAGTCTACGGGCGAGCGGGATTTGCTGTGGGGTTGGTGATGGGCGAAGGTTCGAGTGCGGGAGCGGGGACGGGGAAGAAGGAAACGCCGTTCAGAATATCCTGGACGGCGCGCACCAGGTCGCGGGCGGCCTGGGTTTTGACAACGTAGCCGAAGGCGCCGGCGGTTTTGAGGGCGTGGGCGAGTTCGGTGGACTCGTGCATGGTGAGGACCAGGATGCGGGCGCGAACTTTCATCTGAACCAGCTCGGTGAGGACTTCAAGGCCATCTTTGCGGGGCATGCTGATATCGAGGATGACGAGGTCGGGATCGAGGGATTGAGTTTTGGCGATGGCGTCGAATCCGTCGCCAGCCTCGCCGACGATCTCCCACTCAGGATGGCTGCGCAGGATGAGGAGGACGCCGTGGCGTACGACATCGTGGTCATCGACAACGAGGATACGGTTACCCAATTCGCCTCCTTAGGGCGGCCACAAACTTTTCGCCCCATCTTCAATGCAGCCACGCCATGCAGCCGAATCGATTCTCCGGGGCCGGACGATGACGTGGAACGGGAATCGGCTGCAGTGCAGAACCATTTTCCCACTCTTTGGGAGGTTTTCGGCGAACATAATTGTATGGAAAGAGCGATTTTCGATAGTGCTGGTTTCTGTGGGTCCGTGGTGCCGTGGAAGGTGCTGTGGGCAAGTTGTTTCGTATGTGTTCGTTGCTGTGTCAGCGATTTGGGCCGATTTCGGAAAATGAGAGGTGCAGGTTTGACCGGTTTTGCCCGTGGAGACAATTTTGGAATGCGGGCATCTGGAGGCTCGGGTACACTGCATCTAACGAAATTCACGCATTCAGGTAGAATTTGCTGCTGACATCTTTTTGCCAGGGGAGGAAATATTTTCGTGTCGAAAACCGCAGCCGTGGTGCTGGCGTTCCTGAGTTTGATGCTGTTCGCAACCGCTTCCCGAGCGCAACTGCTTCCCAGTGGGAACGTATATGTTGGAGCGGCCTACGGCGACAATGTGGATGTGATCAATCGCTATACTTTTCGCGGGTGGAATGCTTCGTTCGAGGATTTTCCTTTGTCCCGCTACACGCATTGGAGCATCGTGGTGGACGCTACCGGTCAGTATCGGTTGGGGGTGCAACAATACACGGCGCAACTGGGGCCGCGGCTCTCATTTAATTACGGCAAGTGGCGGCCGTTTGTGCACATCATGGCGGGCGGCCAGCGCAA
Organism: Acidobacteriaceae bacterium; assembly: GCA_003165455.1. GTDB lineage: Bacteria > Acidobacteriota > Terriglobia > Terriglobales > Acidobacteriaceae > Sulfotelmatobacter. Next base: position 11,642 of record PLUJ01000127.1, read on the forward strand.
CACATCGGACGGTTTTACGCGTTATCCGATTTCAGAAGATGCGGGTGGCGGCGTGGATCGCAAATTTCAGTTTCTCTTTCTCCATCACTTTGCCTGGCGTCTGGAATTCGATTACATGCGAACTCATTTGCTGAGTGCGACGCAGAATGATTACCGCGGATCGACCGGGCTGGTCTGGAGATTCTGAAGCGGCAGTCCGTCCAGAATTAATTCTTACTGCAGCTTGATGGTCAGCCAGAAGCGAGAGCGCGCTGCGTAGCGGTTTGACTCGCCGTGTCTTGGACTTTACCATGATCGCATCCTAACCAGAAAAGCACTGCGCGGATGCTAGACATGATCGGCCGCACCATTTCTCACTATCGCATCGTTGAAAAAATCGGCGGCGGTGGTATGGGTGTGGTGTACGAGGCGGAGGACCTGAA
>PLUJ01000127.1:12092-12662 GCA_003165455.1 Acidobacteriaceae bacterium
TCATCGCCATGGAGTTTCTGGATGGGCTGACGCTGAAGCATCGCATTGCGGGGCGTCCGCTGGAAATGGATGTTCTGCTTCCGATTGCAATCGACATTGCCGACGCGCTGGATGCGGCACACGCCGAAGGCATTGTTCACCGCGATATTAAGCCGGGCAACATCTTCGTGACCAAGCGAGGACATGCCAAGATTCTGGACTTCGGTCTGGCGAAAGTGGTGCAGGGTGTGAGTTCGTCAAGCAAGGTTGCGGCCGCGATGACGGAGTCGGACACAATCCACGATCAGCATCTCACCAGCCCGGGATCCACGCTAGGCACGGTCGCCTATATGTCACCCGAGCAGGCGCGTGCGAGGGAACTGGATTCGCGCACGGATTTGTTCTCCTTCGGAGGAGTGCTCTACGAGATGGCTACGGGGCAGTTGCCGTTTCGAGGAGAGAGTTCGGCGGTGATCTTCAAAGCCATTCTGGATGGAGTGCCCACGCCGCCTGTGCGGCTGAATCCCGAGATACCGCAAAGGCTGGAAGAAATTATCTGCAAAGCTCTAGAGAAAGACCGCAATCTGCGCT
>PLUJ01000009.1 GCA_003165455.1 Acidobacteriaceae bacterium
CCCTCTGCAAGGGATCGTTCACAACGACTATTTGTTCTCCATTAGCCTCCGAATATCCCTTTACGACCATCATGTGCCCCTTCCCACCGAGCACGCAGTCAACATCATTAGTCGGCCTGTTGTCAGTGCGCCCAAACAACCACGAGAACAATACTGGCGTCTTTTTACATGCGATCTGACTTTTGAGTTCGTCCCAGGAAATCGCCTGTCTACAGGTATGACGCTCAGAGAACTGGTACTTCTCCAATTCGGGCCACCAGGGCTTGTTGCAACTGATACTCCGTGACTTACCGCAGTTGGCAGTTCCGGGAGCACAACAGCAGTCGGCGCTGAATGCGTTATTCGCTTGCTGACACTGCTCCACTTCCTTCCCCAAAGATTGCATGGCCATCTCACTGGACGCCGCCCAGCACCAGTTCGATGCTTTTTGTGGAAACAAGTTGACAGAAAGCTCATAGGATGCCGGTGGTGTGCACGCTGCCCCAACAGGAGCAGCTCCGGGTCCCGCCTCCTGCTTTGCAGAATTACTACAACTTGTAGCGCCCATCAGTGCTGAGAGGAACACTGCCACATGAATTATCCGTACTATGTTAGTCTGCGCAGAGCGCATATGACAGCATCCTCCTAACTTCTCGTCTTGAATTGGACAGATCCCCGTTGAGCATCTTCGACGCGAGGTAGCCCCCAAGAACGAAAGCACACTGCTACATTGTGGGGAAGTCGGCGAGTAGAAGCCCCCTCGGACGAGAAGCTCATAGCTTCATCCTTCGCTTCGCCGGATGGCAGCTAACCTACGCTTTTCCGCCAAATGGTGTCAAGGTCCAAATGTTAGATAAATGCGCTGTTACGAAATCCGAACAACGAACCTGCTAATTTATTAGGAAGCAGTATGCGAGTAGTTGACTGATTTGAGTTGCAGGTAATCGCGAGCGAGGTCTTTGAGAGACAAAAGGGATAGTCCAGACCGCAAACCTGGCGTGAGATCTCAAACAGGTTCACGTCCGGGCGGCGAAAGCTGTAAACGGTGTGAAAATCCGCAGGGCTTAAAAGGCCGATGAGGGTTCAAGGCCCTCCGCCCGCACCACTTTTTTCCTGGACAGCAAAAGCGCCGGCACGGCGCGATGAACATTGCAGACGGTGTCTGCAAAATGTTGTCTTGAGGTCCTACACCATTGGCGCGGTCCCGAAACACATGCCGCATTACCGAACAGCAAGGTCTTCACCTGGGGAAAACCAGCCTCTTTGGTCGGGTGGATGTTTAGAGATGTGTTGCAAAACGTCATTAGTTATGATTAAGTAATGACATAATGAAACAAGCTTCGGCGGCGCCTGTCAATAGGATTATGCAGTACATCGGCGAACACGGGATTGTTAGGTCCCGTGATATCGAGGTGATCGGTTTTCCGCGGCAGTATCTCGTTCGGTTACACCGGCACGGCAAGCTCAACCGGCCTGCACGTGGAATCTACACACTTCCAGATGCCGACGTGACGGAACGTCACTCCTACGCTGAAGTCACCAAGCGCGTCCCGAGAGCTACTGTCTGTCTGCTTTCAGCGCTTGTCTTTCACGACATCACGACGCAGAGTCCTGCTTCGGTTTGGATCGCTCTCTCCAAAGGGGCAAGAACGCCTGCTCTCGCTACGCCTTCACTCAGGATTGTTCGGCTGTCAGGGCCATCACTCACGGAGGGAATCGACAAACATCAAGTGGAGGGCGTCCCAGTCCGTGTCTATTCGGCCGCGAAGACCGTCGCCGACTGTTTCAAATTTCGGAACAAAATCGGACTCGACGTCGCAATCGAAGCCCTAAAGGATTGTCTTCGCCAGAAAAAGGCCAGCATCAATGAAATCTATCACTACGCCAAAGTCTGTCGGGTAAGCAATGTCATCCGACCCTACATGGAGGCGTTGTGATTGGACGCTGACCAACGTGAAGCAGTCGGTTGCCGAATTGAGGGGGCCCGAACAACCCGGGATAACTCCAAAGAAGAGCCCTGCAGGAGTAGATTGGTGCGGAGCTAATGAGGAGGTTCAACGCAAGTGGCTTTTGAGAAATTGGTGGAAGTTATCCACTCGTCGGTTGACGCAGGCTGGAAAGATCGAAACGAGGCAGCCCTCGCGTCTNNCTTATCCGCAAGCAGCAAGCGGCGAAATCGCGCTTCGTGCGCCGGCAATGGGCGGCGAGACTGGGGTTCCGTTTGCTGCGTACATCCATCCTTCCAATCCGCCGTCGGGCGCCTACAGCGGCCTATCATTCGTAATTTTCCCTGCAGACGGGGCACCTTGTTTGCTCGGCCTAGTGGTTGGGACGCAAGGTCTAACGCCAGACGAAGCGATTCTGGGTCGGCCCGGTCACGCGCGAAAGACGAAAGCTATCTGCGGCTGGCTAAACCGCCGTTATGGCAAGGGAGGTCGCGTTGCTTGGGCAAAACAGGACCCTACGCGGACCGACATTTCGGTTCCAGATGAAATCAAGAAAGAGTGGTCCAGCCACAAGGCCGCCCTTGATCGCTATGGCAAAGAGGTCTACGCACTATTTCGACCGACGACCGACAAAGCGCCGACAGAGGCTGCGGTGAGCGCTCTCCTGGATCTTCTTTTCGAAGAGAGGGGATACGAGCCGCTGGCTCGGTGGCAGCCGAGCGCCGAAGAAATCAGGTCCGGCTGGCTCGACTNNTGCCGGGAGTTGAGCGCAATGAGTTAAAGGGTCTGTTGGACTCCAGACACTACGTAATTCTCCAGGGCCCTCCTGGTACAGGTAAAACGAAAATGGCCCTCGACCTCCTCGACGATGAGTACAAGGGCTTCGGGAGGAGCATCCAATTCCACGCCAACACGACGTACGAAAACTTCATTGGAGGCCTTGCTCCTGACAATTCCGGCGATGGAGTTGGTCTGCGTTTCAAAGCGACGCCCGGCGTGCTGATGGAAGCAGCAGCCCTGGCGTCAGGCGACTTGTCTCGACCATATCTGCTGCACATCGACGAAATCAACCGAGCCGACTTAAGCAAGATCCTGGGCGAAGCGATTTTTCTCTTAGAGACCGAAACTGCCCGCGAGCGCGTGATCCAGTTGCCCTATGACTTTGGCTCTCCGTTCCATCGGTCGCTCAACCTACCTAAGAACCTACACATACTCGGAACGATGAACAGCGCGGATCGTAGCATCGCAATTGTTGACGTTGCCGTCAGGCGACGATTCGCATTCGTTTCCGCGTGGCCGCGGATGAGTGTTGTTCAGCAGCACGGATGCTCCCTGATGCAAGACGCGTTCCGGAAGCTCGTCTCTATATTTGTGGAACACGCGCCTGACGATGCGTTTGCGCTCGTGCCGGGACACTCGTATTTTCTCGAGATGAGTGAAGACAAAGCAAGGCGCGAGCTGAAAACAAGCCTCGCGCCTCTACTGCAGGAGTACTTGTTTCAGGGTTATGTTGGTGGCTTCGCCGAACCCATTAGGAGCTACCTCCAGTGGCTAGACAGTCTCTAAGGCGCCCGTCGTCCCCTCGAAGCCGCCTCTCGCTGAAAGCGCCCGACCATCTCGCACAGGTTTGTCTCGAATTGCCAGATTATTCCGAGGCGCGATATTCAGCCATAGACTTTTTCCAGACGCGGTCTAGTCGCGACCCCGCAGCGCACGCGGCGCGGATCGCCGAACAATTCATTGCGCGAAACCGAACTCTGATGATGCGTCTCGATGCACGAATGGAAGGGGATTACGACGGTCGCGACCTCTGGCTCGTGGTTTCTTCCGGCCGGTCTGTAGGAGCAATTCCCCTGTTCTCAGCAACCACAGCCCGCCTTGATTTCGGCCTAGTTATCCAACCCAGATTTCCGTGGCCGGGAATCGGACCGATGTTAGCCGAGATGGGATGGCGCATAGCGCCCGCGCCTCTTCGCCTGCCGCTCCTCCACCGTTCAGAGCGAAGAGTCCCAGTTTGGGTGCTGTCATTCATGGTTCTCACTCGCCTCAAGGCGCTACTCGACTCGCTCGACCGTCGCTTTGAGATGATCCATGAATCTCGCGGTGCACCACGCGGAACTGTTAATTGGCCGCGCTACGCTACCAAGAGCTTACCCTCGGCGAATTTTCTTTCCGTGCCGTGTGTGTTCCCCGATTTACGCGATGATCGTTTGCTGAAAGGCGCGATCCGGATCGCAGTCGAGAAGCAACTTCGAGCGCTTGAAACACAGAAGGACCAAGGCGCATTTGTTCATAGGCTAATTGAGTTTGCTGACGAGCTAATGCGTAGAGTGCACGGGGTCACCCCATACTTTCCTAACTCCTCGATGCTTGCAACTTGGCTCCATCGTCCGATGAGGAGCGAGCAGTTCACTGACGGATTACAAGCGATTGAGTGGACAGTTGAGGAGCGGGGCCTGGCGGGACTTAGCGACCTCGCAGGAATTCCGTGGACGATGCGCATGGACCAGTTCTTCGAAGCGTGGGTGGAGACGGTGTTTTGCACGATTGCGCGCCGGACAGGCGGCAGAATGAAGGTGGGGCGAAAACACGAGACGACACACGCCGTGAACTGGGAACCACCCTACCTCGGCTCACAGAAGTCCTTGATTCCCGATGTATGGCTTGAGTGGGACTCCCTCACGTTGATTGTTGACGCAAAGTACAAGCGTCACTGGGAAGAGATGCAGGCGCAACCGTGGTCCCGGCTTGAAGAACAACTCCGGGAGCAGCATCGATCTGACATGCTACAGGTGCTAGCTTACGCGAATCTAGCATCCACTCCGAAAGTAATCGCGTGTCTAACCTACCCCTGTTCACCTGAAAGCTGGCACTCTCTGAAGAAGCGTGGGCGACTCATCCATCGAGCGTCGCTGTCCGCTGGCTCGCGATCCGTGCAGTTATGGCTCACGGCGGTACCTATGGCCGCAGAGGTTGATGCGATCTGTACGCCGATTGCAGATGAACTCCGGATCGCATTAGGCCGGCTTTGACGTTGGCAACTTCGGCAGAATGCTCGGCATGTTGTTTGCCCGCACAAGGCAATTTCTTTCCCGCTCGGGGCTAAACGGCTACCTCGACTGGCAGACCCGCCTCATCAAAATCCTTGCATTCAAAACCGCCAAGGCTGCCCGGATATCCGAGTTGATTTGAAATGATCCGGGTCCGGCCGATCATCTGATCGTCGCATTCATGCGTATGGCCATACACCCAGAGGGCCGGCTGGTGGGTCTCAATGATCTNNCCGCCCTTGTATTTGGAATTGGGATTGATGACCGGTGCATTATGGCTGACAACCACGCGCGGACCACTTAGATTCTTGCCAAACCAATTCATCAATTTCGACGCGAAGTTTTTATGTAGCACAATCGAATCTGCTGGTGTGAAAGGCGTTTCGTCGGGGTTATAGATGAGGCGGTAATCATTCATCTGAGAGCGGGCGGTATCCATGGCGCGCAAATCGCCGC
>PLUJ01000320.1 GCA_003165455.1 Acidobacteriaceae bacterium
CCGTCAATCACTCCCCCTCCTCGTCGTCAGCGATAACCAGAATGGAGAAGGTCGCCCGCTAGCGGAGCGGGTCCCGGCCTGAATCCAAGTCAAAACCGTAGGGGGTTTGGGTCACGGGTGGGGGAGCGAGCATTTCGCTGTCGCCTTATACCACCCCGTCAAACGAGTGAAGGATTTTCTAAGATTAACGCTCTAAAGGATTCAGCCCTGCAACTGAACGCTAATCGCTGATTCTTATTTCTTGCCAGCCATCTTCCGCGTTATCTCAGCCATGAGCTTGGGGCGAAGGTCGGCCAGTACGCTGTCGACGATACTGGCAATGTCGGAGTTCTCTGACGCGGCGTCTTGCGGGGACTGTTCAGCGCCGGCAGCCACAGCCATCGCTTCCGTATCCTGCGGAATGTGCGCTTCGGCGGGCTGCTGGGATGGTTCCGCGGATGCCTCCGCTGCCTGCAGCGTGGTTTCATTCGTGTCGCGAATCTGACGCCAACTGGCCCACGCTGCCGCAGTAGTCTTTACGCTCTCCGGCGATACTTGCACATGCTGCGCGGGACTGATTCTTGAAGCAGTATCGAAATTTGAGAAAGAGTCACAGCGACCTGCCGAATCGTGAGCGATTTCAGATTCAGTTGCGGCCAGGGCGTCCAGAATTTGCGNNGTTGCGCGGCATCAAAGTTTTGCGCGGAAGGCTCGGCTGCCTGGAGCGCAACTTCCGCCTGAGGCACTTCCAAAGGTGCATGCTCCAGATTGATCGACTCGGCCGCAATTTTAGAAACGCTGACATTTTCCGGATGAGAAACTTCTTCCGAACGAGCCGGCTGCATAACTTCAAGTGCTGGCACCGCCTCCGGCTGAATCTCTGAAACCGCCTCGGCGGCCGAAGGCTGGGTGCTTTCTACCGCAGCTGAAGAACTCGGCATCGTCGCCGCCACGGACGATTCGTCTGGTACGGTGGAGCTTATCTCATCCCGCACAAACGTAGCGTATGCGGTTTGCATTTCCCGCTCGAGCGATAAACTCGCTTCTTCGCTCTCCAGCGCGACTGGGAACGCCATCCATCGCGAAGAGTTTGCACCGGCCGCCGCCGCCATCGTCATCGGCAGATCGTACGCTTCTTCGGATTTTGAATGATCTGCTAATTGCGAAATATCGGACTTCAAATCTGATTTCTGGTGATTCTCAGGAACCGTTCTCTCAGCGACCACCGCCTCCGCTATCGGAGCGCCCGCAGAAATTCGATCTTCATTTTCCGAAACCGCTTTCACGCGCGTTTCATCGTCGGCAAGCTTAACTGGAAAGTCAGCTGACGCTGAGTTCACGACATCCGGCGCTGAAGGCGCATCGAAAGTAGACGAAGCAGAATGCCCGGACTCCTCCCTGGCAAAGTCCGCAGCCATTTGAATTTGCGCGGAAGCCGCTGCAATGGAGGCAACCTCTTCGGGCGTAACATCTTTCGGCAGCCCCATCGGCATGAGCGCGGCAACATCCACATTCTCTTCGACCGTGGACTGTTTTTCTTCCTGCTGGTTTTCCTGCTGGTTTTCCTGCTGACGTTCCAAGACTTCCCCTGCAGCCTTTTCCGCGGAAGTTTCCACCACCGTCCGCAGATCCCGATTCATCGGGTTGTAAATGGAGGGCTCCTCAGCGGCTTTTTCCTCAGGCACGGTCTTCTTCGCGGGGAAGCCGAGCCGGCTCTTCCAGCCACCTTCCTTGGAACTCTCGTTTTCCTTAGCGTGCGAATTGTCCTCAACCGCGGCGATTGCGCGCGCGAGTCGTCCCGGCCTGGACGGTTCGGATCGCGGCACAATTTTGTCTTCCAGTTTGGAAAGAGCGCTGAGCAGTTCACTGGCTTCGAACGGCTTGACGATATAACCTTCGGCGCGCACGCGCTGCGCTTCCTCGGGCTTGAACGGCTCCAATTTGCCCACGCTCAGCAGGACTGGGATGTGCGCCAACTCTTGTGATTCCTTCAGGCGCTGGCAAACCTCCAGACCACTATAGCCAGGCATGTAAACGTCAAGGATCACCAGATCGGGTTTCAGTTCGGGGATCTTTTTCAGCGCGGCGGAACCGTTGTTGACGGTTACGATGTCATAACCCGCGTCCGCGAGAATCTTGCGCCCCATGTTCTGAGCGGTCACGCTGTCATCGGCGAGCAGTATTTTACGGGCCAAAATTATCCTCTAATGAGGGGAGATAACGCGAAGGTAACCTGAGATCGAGGGTAAGTCAATGATCCGACGGGAGGTTACCTGGTTACCACCGTTCAGCGTCTACTGCGCGCCTGGGCGTGTCGGGAACCATGACTGCTTCGCAGCGAAACGCAGAACTTGAAGCTTAAAGCGACATAATTTTCTTCAGACCCTTCTTTTTCTTCTTCTTACTGCTCGAAACGTCTTTATCGGTGGCCAGGCTGGAGCTGGAAGCTTCAGCTGCGCTGCTGCTGGAAGAAGGTTGTCCTTGCTGGATTTCATTCACCTGCACCGGCGGCGGAAGAGGCTGCGTACCCAACGCCGAGTTTTGAGCGCCGGATGTGGGAGTCAACTCATTCGGATCCGGTGCTCCGGTGGGCGGGGCCACATTGGCTTCGGCCGCGGGTTTGAGTTCGTTCGGATCTGGCGCGTTGCTCGCCGCCGGCCGCGCGAACGGATCTGCACTCGCCGTCACCGGAGCGTCTGAACGCGGAGCTGGCTCATTGGCTGTCGGTGGTCCACTCTTTACCGCTTCCACGCTCACATCATGGTCGCCATTCGGAAGGCTCATGGCGCGCCGCGCCGTCTCGCCCGCCGCTTGGTTTGCAGCCACAGGCGTGGGATCCACCAGAGTCGGCTCGCCTACCTTCGCAGCCTGTGTCGTGTCCGGGCCTTTCTTGACCACGCTCATCAAGCGGGCAAACGTGTCGGCTTCGCGGCGGCTATCTTCCTCTCGGCGGTTCTGCGCCACGGCCGCTTTGGTTGGGCGTGGGACCGGCTGGTGCAACGCGGCCAAGCGCCTCTTCGCGTCATCTCCGCGGTCCATCAACGGATACCGCGTAATGATCTGCGAGTAAGCCGCCGACGCTTCCTTCGTAAGCTCCTCAATCATGTTGGCCTTGATCTGCTCTCCGATGCATCCAGGCTGAGGACTGGTTTTAATGCAAGTGGGCCGGGTTCGCATTTGCACGATCTGGCCTTCGTAATCCTGCCCTAACACAAACAGCGCTTCATCGGCCTTGCTGTAAAGCGGATACTTTTCGACCAGAGTCTTTAATCGCGCGATCGATGCCGGATACGACAGCCGCAGATAGTAGAACTTTCCGATATCGAACTCGCGCTCGGCTAATACTTCCTGCACTTCCAGCAGACGCTCCTTACCTTCCTTCACCAGCTTTGGATTGTCGGGATATTGCATGATCAGATTCCGATATTCGTCTTCCGCGCGTTTGGCGTGAGTGTAGTCGCGGTCGGCCTTCTCCATCTGCTGGTACTGAATGTCCGCAATCTTCAACTGCGCTTCGGCTGCTTCCGGCATGTTTGGAAAAAAGGTCTCAAAGTCGCGATACTCCTGCTCAGCCTGCGCCAGTGAGGCAGTTCCGCCCTCCGCATACCAGGAGTCGCCCAGCGCCAACTTGGCCCGCGCGATAAATTCCGAGTCCGGATAGGTGTTGATCAAGGTCTGCAACGTCATGCGAGCCACATCAAAGCGATTATGCTTCATCGCATCCATGGCCTTGTCGAACAGAACTTTATCGGGCTGCTTCGACCCCACGTTGGCCAGTGGATTGACTGATTTTTTATTGCTGCACGCCGCCGTAAACATCAGCAGCAGGGAAAACAGCACAACCAATAAAGCTTTGCGTGACATAGCACCTCTACTCATAATTCCGACTGTCTAACCTTAGATAGTATTTGCCGCCGCTGGTTCGCGGCAGTTCGCTCTTTAGACCTTTACCAGCGTCGCTTCCGTCGCCGCCTGCAGAAGCGCTGCCACGTTCTTGGTTGGATCGCCGCTGCCGTACACCGCGTTGCCCGCCACCAGAATTTCCGCCCCGGCTCGCACCACCTCGGCCACAGTGTCATGGCCTACGCCGCCATCCACCTCGATGCGGTAATCCAGCCCACGCTGGCTGCGGAGCTCAACCAGATGCCGCATTTTGTGCAGTGCCCCGGGGATGAATTTCTGCCCTCCAAATCCCGGATTCACCGACATTACCAAAACGTAATCGATAATTTCGAGCACTTCGGACAGCGTCTCCACGGGAGTTGCCGGATTGATTACCACACCCGCACGGCAATTATGGCTCTTGATCAAATGCAGGGTTCGATTCAAATGTGGGCAAACTTCCTGATGGACCGAAATCCAATTCGCCCCGGCTTCGGCAAAGGCCGGAATAAACTCGTCCGGATTATCGATCATCAAGTGGCAATCGAGCGGAAGTTTGGTTACTTTTCGCAGCGACTTCACCACCGGAGGTCCGATTGTCAGATTCGGCACGAAATGCCCGTCCATGACGTCCACATGGATGACACTCGCCCCACCATCGCACGCGGCGCGCACTTGCTCACCCAGACGTGCAAAATCTGCGGAAAGAATTGACGGTGCCAGTTCGATCAAGGTGATCTTTTAACCTGAGACTATTTAGAACCTGAGACTACAAGGAAGCGGCTTCAGAAAATTCTAACACGCTGTGGTGTGGTGTGCTCATCGCAACCACGACCGAAGCGGACCTACTTTGGGGAGGAAGTCGCAGGCGCAGGCGTGCTCCCCGCGTTTTTTAATTCCTCCTGCATACGATCTTTGAACTCGCTCAAATATTGACTCAAAATCGGTGTAGCCGCCTGCATCCCCTCTTGCAGTACTGCCGGCAACTCTTCAATAACTTTTTGACCCACCGGCGAAGAGTAAAACGCATTCATCGCCTGCATGTCGCCTCTCGTGAAATGCTTCTGATAGGTGGGAATCATTGCCTGAGTGATTTCGTCCATCGGCATATTCTTGACGTAATCTTCCATCATTCTCTTCATCCGGGCGTCAAAGTCCGGCGGCACCGCGGTCTTGTTTCTCAGGGTTTGGTCTTTGAACAGCCGTTGCATGCTTTGCGACTGCACTTCCAATGTTCTTTGCAACATGTCGTGGGAGTGCATTGTACGGAGGTAGAGAATCACGTCATCTCGTGTGGCGGGTTCATTATCGGAAGTCTGCGCCATGAGCGGCGCACTAAGGGCAAGACACAATGTGGCGATCAGAACCGCTCTCATGGTGGACCTCCAAAGACCGCATCAGCCTACCCCAATAAGATGGTTTTATCAATTCGGATTTAGGTGATTCTCGGAGCCGTAAAACTTCGCATGTTACCCTCGTCAAACATGGCCGTCGTTCCGCAAATTTCGTCCGCCGCCTTCGGCGTGGCCGCGGTCTTTGCCTGGGGAACCAGCGACTTTCTCGGGGGATACGCAACCCGCCGTGCCAACGCTTTTTTGTTGACTGTGGTCGTCAACATTGGCGGTCTTCTGCTGGTCGGGACGCTCGCATCGGCCAGCCACGCTACGTTTCCGTCGGCAAGAGGCGTCGCCTGGGTGCTCGCGGCAGGCATCTCTGGAGGCGCGGCTCTCGGTATTTTTTATCGTGCGCTTTCTTCCGGCCGAATGGGATTGACCGCCCCGGTCGCGGCCGTGGTCGGCGCGGCCATTCCAACCATCTTTTCGATATTTACGGAAGGCTTTCCAGGTAGAGTTCCGATGATCGGATTTTTTCTCGCCGCCGTTGGACTCTGGCTCATCACTCGCGCCGAAGATGGCAACAGTCCGGAGGGAATCGGTCTCGCGCTACTCGCGGGCGTCGGTTTCGCTGGATTCTATCTTTGCGTACGCCAGGCAGGCGATGGCTCGGTGTGGTGGATCGCAACGCTCACCAGAACCGGCGGCCTGATCATTACCGGAATGATCGTCCTGGCGCAAAAAAAATTTCGAGATATCACTGCCGCTGGAGTGCGCTGGGGCGTGCTCACCGGATGCGTCGACTCTCTCGGCACCATCTTCTTCGTTCGCGCCAGCCAAACCGGAAGGCTCGACGAAGCAGTGGTGATCTCGTCGCTGTATCCGGCGGTTACAGTGCTATTGGCGCGAGTTTTTCTGCAAGAGCATTTCACGCGTTGGAGATTTATAGGATTACTGGCCGCCCTGGCGGCTGTCCCGATGATTGCCGCAGGGTGATCGCTACGACGTAAAACGACGGCTATTCTATATTCCAGAATAGAGAATGACATCCATGAAACGCATAAAACAATTGGGTCACGAGGGCTGATGCAATGTCGCTGGTCGAAGTCCGGGAGCTCACCAAGATTTATTCGCAAGGCAGGAGCGAGGTCCGCGCAGTAGACGGCGTCTCGCTCGACATTCATTCTGGCGAAACCCTCGGACTGGTCGGCGAATCGGGCTCCGGCAAGAGCACGCTGGGGCGCTTGATCCTGCGCCTGGTCGAGCCTACCTCCGGCAGTATTCGCTTCGAAGATCTTGACCTGCTCGCAGCGAACTCTCGCGAAATGAGGCGTCTGCGCCGCGACATGCAAATCATCTTTCAGGATCCATTCGCCTCGCTCGATCCCCGCTTCCGCGTCGAAGACATCATTGCCGAGCCGCTGATCATTCACGGTAGTTCCGAAAGGCACGGAAGTGTGCCTGCTCGAAGTACCGCAAGCAACCGCAAAGCTCGAGTCGCCGAACTGCTCCGCGCCGTCGGCCTGGATGAGTCCATCCTCCGCCGCTTTCCTCACGAATTCAGCGGAGGACAACGCCAGCGCATCGGCATCGCCCGAGCTCTCGCATTGCGTCCAAAGTTCATCGTGGCCGATGAACCCGTCTCCGCGCTCGACGTCAGTGTTGGCGCGCAGATCGTAAATCTCCTCGCCCAGCTTCAGCGCGACTTTGGCCTGACCTATCTTTTCATTTCGCACTCCATGCCGGTGGTCCGCTATCTCTCGACGCGCATCGCCGTGATGTATCGGGGCAAGATTGTCGAAATAGGATCAACCGAGCAAATCACCGGGCGCCCTCGGCATCCCTACACCAGGAGCTTGCTGGAAGCAACTCCCGAAGTCACGGTCTAGAAACACGCGCGTGAAGCTGATTCCACCGCGCGGAGCGTCAGGTTCTGCATCGATTTATCTTAAACTCGCCCCTCCGAACTCGGCGCCCGCCGAAAGCTCCCCCATCTGCAATTCGCTTGTTTTCGCGGTCATCTCCCATCTAGAATTCCTGTCTGTCCGATTAGGAGGCACCATATGGCCGCCGCTCCTCTGCCACCCATGGCCGTTCCCACGCCATCGCCCGAAGCTGCGCCCCTTTCCGAAGGCGCGCGCATCGTCAATACCTTCATTGCTCCCTCGAAGACTTTCACCGACCTCCGCCGCAACGCAAGCTGGTGGGGACCCTGGCTGCTAATCTCGATTTTCGCGCTGATCTTCGTCTACTCCATGGACCGGCAGGTCAGCTTCGATCAGATCACCAGGAACGAAATCGCTCGCTCACCGCGAGCCGACCAGTTCGATAAGCTGCCCGCCGAGCAGCAGGCCAAGCAGATTCGCTTCACCACCAGCCTGATTCGCTATCTCTCCTATGGAATTCCGGTGACCATCCTGTTTTACTTTGCGATCACCAGCGTGCTGTTGTGGGTGACTTTCAAGGTCGCGGGTGGCGCGAACGTCACCTTCAAAACCGCATACGCCATTGTTTTTTATGCCGCATTGCCAGGGGTGATTGGGTCAATATTAGGCGCGGTGGCGATGTTTTCGGGTGTGAATCCCGAAGGTTTCAACGTGAACAATCCGGTCGCGACCAATCCGGCTTACTTCATGGATCCGACCACGAACAAATTTCTTTACGGAATGGCTTCCGCACTCGATGTCATTTCCATCTGGACCATCGTTCTGCTGGGTATCGGATTTTCCAGCAACAGCAAGGTAAAACGTTCCACGGCTATTGTGATTGTGGCTGCCTGGTATCTATTCTGGAAACTGGGGGCGGCTGCGTTGGCGGCAAGGTCCTAGCGCAGAATGAAGGTACTCCAGAAAGCTAACTGCATTAAGATCTAGCAAGGAGATTTTTCATGAAGCGGATTTTATCCACACTGCTCTTCGCGTTGCTCGGTGTCACTTACGGATGGCCGCAAGCGGCGGCTGCCCCTTCGGCCGCGCCTACCGCCCCCACGGCGCCGGTAAAAAATCCGGTGACGAGTGTTTTGCGAACCATCCAGGCGCGCCAACAAAAAAATATTCTCGCAGCCATCGACGCCATGCCCGCCGACAAGTTCGGCTATAAGCCCACGGCCGATCAGATCACCTTCGGGCATCTGGTCGTGCATATCACCGAGTCGAACAATTCCATGTGCGCCAAGGTCGCGGATGTCCCTCAGCCCAAGGTCGAGGAACTAAAGGAGACCGATTCCAAGGACAAACTGCTGGCCGCTGCGCGCGCCTCTTTTGATTTCTGCACTGCATCTCTCGCCAATGTGGACGACTCCAAATTAGGCGACAATGTGGACTACGGGCGCATGCAGGGTCCCCGTGCCATGGCGGTATTCTTTTTGGCGGGCGGTTGGTCCGATCATTATGGGGCCGCAGCGCAATATTTGCGTTTGAATGGAATTGTGCCGCCCACTGCACAGGCCAAGAAATAGATGCCCAAAGTTTGTGACACCAAGATGGGGCTTGCTACTTGATCTGTACCAGTTCACCGGCGGATGTCGTGACCGGACTCGAGTCGCCGGGATGCTGCGGCGCTCGCCACGAATCGAAGATCGACACCTGATGCACGCAGGAAACCGTGCAGTTCGGCGCGCATCCCTTTTCTGTAAGGTATTCGCGACGAATGTCGTCACGGGTATAGGTTGCGAGCGGAACTCCGGGATATCCGCGTTGCTGCGAGCAGTAGTGAACTAGTCCATCTTCGCAAATGTATAAATATCGCGCGCCCGCGCGGCATCGCCACTCATTCGGCAGCCCCTGCGCAATGTTGTCTTGAAAAGCGTTGATGCGCGTGAAGCTGCGCTTTTCCCAGGACTTCATTTCATCGTAAATACGGCGTTCTTCTTCGCCCAGCGGCTGCAACTGCCCGCTGCCATCGTGAATAATGCCGATGGTCGAAGTGAATCCCAGCTCAATGGCTCGCTTGCCAATCGTAAGAGCATCCTGCGGATGGTGAATGCCGCTGCCCACCACGGAATTGATGTTCACGTGAAAATCCGCGTGCTCGGCCAATAGTTGCAGTTTCTTATCGAGAACCTTCAAACTCTTCTTCGAAACTTCATCCGGATTCACGTTATCGATGGAAATCTGCAGCCACTCAAGCCCCGCTCGGTTCAGCCGCTGAATTCGATCGGCGACCAGAAGATAACCGTTGGTAATCATTCCGGCGATCATTCCGTTGGCGCGAATACGTCGGATTACGTCATCCAGTTCCGGATGCAGTAGCGGCTCGCCGCCAGAGATTGTTACGATGGACGTGCCCAACTCGCCCAGCTTATCGATGCGGCGAAACATCTCTTCCGTGGCGACCGGCTTCGAGAAATCGTCAAACTCATTGCAATACGTGCAAGCCAGATTGCAGCGTCGCGTGGGAATAATGTGCGCCAAGATCGGATGATCCGTCGAAGCCAAGGCGTGCGCGGACATCGCAGCGCCGCGAAGATTGCGGTGTGCCCCTTTCGAGCGCCGGCGCAGAGATGTCAGGGCAGATGCCATTCTTCTATCAATTATTACAACATGGATGCCCCGTTTGTGTCAGGCCTGGTAACAGCGGGTGGTGGTTTTGGCGGGGTGAGCGGCTGCTTCTACAAACGCAATGGGCGCTCGAGCAGTGATGGCCGAGCGGACCTAATGCTGTGACGACCGCGAATCGGCGATTCCCTTCGCCTCCTCAACCAGCAGGTGCGCCCGGAGAACCTCAGGGCGAATACGGCGGACATTCTCAAGAGAAGCGGGTTGCAACCAAGTTTGCCTGGACGCGGCATCGGTGAGGTCGACAAGTTCGTCAAATCCGTCAGTCGATTGAGCCAGCTTGCCGGGCTCGGCGGTCGAGTCAGCCTCAAAAAGCCCCGCTCCAAAGTCATAAGCCTGAGCTATTTGCTCTTTCGCCGCCTCGCGATCGCCATTGGCAATGGCTGCCTTGATCAGAGCGATCTTCAGCCGCAGCTTTGCGAGCCCCGACGGCAAAGAATCCAACTGTTGGCGGCCAGCGCTCAGCCACGCGTTAGCCTGTTGGGGATCCACTTGTTGATAACCGGGCGCAGCTGTGGCCAACGCAGTGACTCGCAACGTTGGATCGGTTATCTGCTTTGCGATCTGAACAGCGGCCTCAGGGTCGCTGGCCGCCAGCCGCCCGACCTGCATCATCCTGTGGGCGTCAGGCGCTGCCTGCATGTCTGCGGTTGACGGCAACTGCTCCTGCCCCGGGGCGGCGACCGCACCGGCAATTTGCGGCGTATCGCCGACCGCGAGCAAGGGCACTTTCTCCAGTCCGAATTCTTTTCGCAGGTCATCGGCCCAATCCGGGTCTATCTGCTCTGAGACCGGCAGAAGGCGGTATATCAACATCTTCCCTTCGGAATCAAAGCTGAAGGATCCAGTCTTCGTAGTTACCTCGAAACGAGACTTGCGCTTAGGTTTTCTCCACCCTGTCGTGCCGCGCCACAAACCCCGCGGCAGGCAGAATCGGCACATCCACCACACTCGCCAGTGTTATAAGACAGGCAATTGCATTTCTCCGCCACCGCAGGTTGAGTAATCGCTAGTGGAACTAGAAATAGAAGGGGAAGTAACCAGGGAGCTTTCATTGAATGACCTCCAACGCAAATTTTTCCCAAGTCTCCCCGCCCCGACATTTTGTCGAGAACATTGTTGCTCGTAGGGGCGGACATAGTGGCTTGCTCGCGTACGCCTTCACCTCGCCGCCGCCGCGTCGAACAAATTCAAGAATTCCAATTTCTTCTCCGCGGGCAGAAATGACGCTTCAAACGAATTGCGAGCCAATTCGCGCAGATGCTCGTCGGTAAATGCGAAGGTTTGCTGCGCAATCTGGTATTCCCGTGCCAGCGTAGTGCCGAACATCGCCGGATCGTCGCTGTTGAGCGTGATCATCACGCCTCGATCAAAATAATTTTTCGCGGGATGATCGTTCAGATTGGGGCACAGGCCCGTGCGAAGGTTGCTGGTAAGGCAAATCTCCACCGGAATCTGCCGCTGGGCTAGTTCTTCCACCAGGTCCGGATCATGGAAAGCTGTAAGCGCGTGGCCAATGCGCTCGGCACGAAGATTGAGCGCACCCCAAACGGATTCCGGCGGTCCAGTCTCGCCAGCGTGCGCGGTGAGCCGCATGCCGTGATCCTCAGCCCAGGCGAACACGTCACGGAAAAGCTCAGGCGGGGCTTTCTGTTCGTCTCCGCCAATTCCCACGCCGACCACCTCTCGATCATGGTAGCGAACCGCGAGTTCGAAAACCTTTTGCGCTTGTTCTACTCCGAATTGCCGTACCGCATCGAAAATCCAGAGAAGCGAAATTCCAAAATCGCGCTCCCCACGCACGCGGCCTCGGTCCAGGCCCTCGAAAATGGCTGCAAAATCCTGCTTCCGCCATAGGCACACCCCCACCGAAACATACACCTCGGCGTGCAACACACTCTCTCGCTTCAGCCGTTCCATCAGCCGATAGGTGATGAGCTCATAATCCTCAGCTGTACGCAGGTGCTCGGTTATGTTCTTAAACGACAGCAGGAAGCTGGGAAAATCCACGTATCGATATAGCTGGTCCACCTCCGCGCGCGTCGGATGATCGCCTCTGCGCTGACGAATCTCCAATAGCATGGCCGGTTCGATGGATCCCTCGAGATGAAGGTGCAACTCGGCCTTGGGCAACGTTCGCAGGAAATTACTCGGCACTCGATCCAATGCGGAAGAGATCACATCCCGATTGTAGATTCTTAGCGGAAGATTTGCGAGGGAAGCCTAACCAGGCTTCTTCTGCCAAGGATTTAAGAGAGTCAACCCTCCAATGGCTCAACGGATATCCGAGAACAAGGAGTATTACCGTTTCATTGGGGCTTCGGGTTATAAACCTCATTGGGAAGGTCTTCGCGAATGTCGAGTTCCGTGATCTCGCCCTCGTAGCCTTGTTCAGCTGTAGACCGGTAACTTACGACGCCTCGCATGCCTTCGATATGGTGGCAGAAGCTGAAGTGGTCTTCGCCATACCAGATGGTGTCAGAGAATCCGCCGTGATTGCGGAAGAAGCCTCGAAGCGACCCCTCTTGATCTACGAGTGCCAGTCGAAAGCGAGCTGAAATGTGGGGTCGGGAGCGGATGATGCTTCCGTCCAATCAAGGTCTTTGCCCATTGGGTCATCCATTGCAGCGGTCTCAAGACTTTTGGCTTGCCGCAACTCTCACAACCGAAAAGCGGCCGCACGTCCGACAGGATCGCATAGGCCGCATTGAGCACAACTTGAAATGGCCGGAATCCGAATAGGCTGGCGTCGAAACACCACGCGAACCATTTCGTGTTGGATAAATTCCTTAGGACCACCGCGACGGCTTCTCCTCCAAGCCTCATCGAGCCATCGGGCATGAGGACATGGATTGTCGCGTAGGCATCCCAAATATCGAGGGCAGGATTAAGCGAACGGAGCGTTTCTGGGTCGTCACCGATAGGTTGTACGATGATGCTCGGATCGCCCGATTGGCTCTGCGCCGACCTTTGCACCCAGTGCCCAATGTGACGGCAGACGGCGCATTCGTCGTTAAACAGCAGAATTGGCTTAGACTGTTTCTTGCTTTCGGATAATGGGTCTCGGTTCATGACTCAAACGGTTGGGTTACCGCGGCCAGGACGCTTTCTACTGTCGGGGACGGTCCCTCCACCCGCCCAACTTCATTTTGATTCAGGAACATGACGAAGGTAGGCGTGCCCTGAATCTGGTAAGTACTGGCGAGCTCTTCCTCGACTGCGATGTTGACCCGGAAGATTTTCTCCCGTGCTCCCACCATTTTGGCAACCTGCTCCAGTACCGGCTCAATCGCTCGACAATGGGCACAGCCATAAGACATGAACTCAACGGCGCTCGGGCCCTCTGCGTCTAGAACCAGCTTCGTGAACGTATCCGCGGTGATGGTTTTTATCGCGCCATTTGACGCAGACCTTGCTGACATTTGTCCGGGATGGACGAGAGTTTGGTTAGTCATGGTTGCGTCCGCGCTCGATGTACTGTTCCGCGGCCGCCGTGCTGATTCCATCTTCGAAGGCTACTTTGTCGATGCGGCTTTCATGGGCTTGCTCTGCGACTTCTTCGCTCGAGGCCATGACATCATCGGCAGTTTTCATCTTCTCCGTGCCTTTCATAACTGGGACGGGAACGCCGTCTGCATTTTGACGTGCTTCCAGCTCCGCGGTGTCGTCCTCTATTCGCGCGTCAGCCTCTTCCTGATTGGCCGCAGCGTCGTCGATCGTGGCGACGTGTTTGCTCATTCGAACCTCCACTTTGCACTTTCATAGAGTCGCCGAAAATCGTTTGCAATACTGATCAGAATTGATCATTCAATCTCAGGAGGAGGCCTGCGACTGACTTCGTGCCTACCGCAGTAGAAGTCCGCAGATCGTTCGAAGCGGATTCGATCACAAATAGCGCGTGAACGAGAAGGAAGCGGAAAAGGAAGCGGAAATGGTCCAGCAAACCGAGAAGCTGGTGTCCAGAACGAAAGTGGTCCCCGCAGATACAGATGCGAAGAACCTCTCGCGTGGTGTCGGAACGAACCAACGGAGATCTCCCGCCAACCCTTAACTAACCTGGCAGAAGCCGTTATTTCTTCGCGAACTCGCTGCGGTGGCGACTGTAGAAAAAGTAGATCAGCAGACCTAGGGCGAGCCAGATCACGAAGCGCAACCAGGTGATCACAGTCAGACCGAACATCAAGCCGCCACAAAGGACAATCGAAATCAGCGGGAACCAAGGGACAAACGGCACTCGGAACGCACGCTTGCGATCGGGCTGCCTGCGGCGCAGGATGATTACTCCCAGAGAAACCAGCACGAAGGCAAACAGAGTCCCAATGTTGGCGAGGTCGGCCGCATCTCCAATGTCCACGAGGCCTGCGGGAATCCCTACCGCGAAACATGCGATCCAGGTGGACCAGTACGGNNCGGGACATGGCGTACCAGATGCGTGCCTGCCCATACTGAAAGACGAGCAACGAAGAGATCATTCCCGTCAGGGCTCCGATTACGATGACCGAGCGGAACAGAGGGTGTACACCCAGGTACTTCATCGCGTAGGCCACGGGGGCTTCGGCGGCTGCACCGGAGACGAAGGTTGTGTACTTCATCATGCCGAGCAGGACGA
>PLUJ01000194.1:0-167 GCA_003165455.1 Acidobacteriaceae bacterium
AACGAATCGCTCGATCTGGTGGAGGAGTATGCGGACGTGATCCAGATTGGGGCGCGGAACATGCAGAATTTCTCTCTGCTGAAGCGGGCGGGACGGGCGAAAAAGGCGGTGCTGCTGAAGCGCGGAATGTCGGCAACGCTGGAAGAGTTTCTGATGGCGGCGGAATA
>PLUJ01000194.1:283-25365 GCA_003165455.1 Acidobacteriaceae bacterium
GGTGGGCGCGGATGGGCTGATGGTGGAGGTGCATAATCAGCCGGACCAGGCGATGTCGGACGGACCACAGTCCTTATTTCCCGACCAGTTCGACGAGCTGATGAAACAGGTGCGGGAAATTGCGGCGGTGGTGGGGAGAACGGTGCCGGGGATTGGAGTGCGGGAGACAGTGGGGGTGAAGTAACCTTCATACGCTGACCAAAACTTTTTTTCTGCATCACGCACAATCTGATATCTGATTTCATGAAGAAAACATCAATCTCGATGACGGAAGCGTCCCGCAGCTTCGCCGAATGCGTGAACCGCGTCCGCCATCACAACATGACATTCGTTCTGCTCAAGAAAGGGACTCCGGTGGCACAGTTAGTTCCGGCGGGCCGATTAGAGCCGGACAGGAAGATGACATCGGTTAGGGAGCTCGCTGCCGCGCTGCGGGAATTCGATCTTTCCCCCGACGAAGCAAGGGCCTGGAATCGAGATCTACGTCGGGCCCGCCGAATGAAGTGATTGAACCTGAGTAGTGTGGCGGCTTTTGCGTGGGGCATGCAAAGAACTGTAAATTTGATGGCCTTTTTTCGGGATGTGGACCAATCTAGGGTATGCAACGCCGTCGCGGCGAAAAGAATTTCCCGCTGCCTTAAGTCAGTGGGTCCTGAAAAGGCTAAGGTCCATTGAGGGGTAATGACGTATATTTTTTGCAAAAGTAAATGCGTGGGATTGAGCGTTGCTCTTATGGCGGTGGGGCTGCTGGCCTCTCCGCTTGTAATGCGGGCGCAGCATGGTGGCGGGGGTGGTCATGTTGGAGGTTCAGCGGCCGGTGGCAGCGGCCTGAGCGGAGGCAATCACGCCACGGGCGTTGACGCGAAGGACGACTTAAGAGACTTCCACGAAATTATGGCGGTTCAGGCGACGAGCGAGCAGAAAATCGCTTTCGCGGCGATCGTGAAGAGCGCGGCCGTTGCGGAGGCGCAATTACAAGGGCTTGTGGAAGAGATGGGCAAAGAGAACAATGCAGCGGAGATTGCGAAGCGCGATAAAAATCTGGCGGATGCGGTAGAGACGGCGCGAACGCTGAATAAGAAGTTTTTGGAGGGATTCTCCGAACCGCAGAAATCCGGCTTGAAGGAAATGATCAAGCGGCTGGGTAAGGCGGACTCCGAACTGGGGCAACAGGCGCGAACCCTGGATCAGGCATTTGAAGCCAACTCCGGAACAAAACCAGCCAGCGCGCAGATGACGAGTGCGGCGAACGGACTTGGACACGCTATTTCGATTTTTCAGCACGAGCAGACCGGCCTTGGCGAAGAGATGAGCATTGACAGTTCGGGCGCTGGGCAAGACGTGGCGTATAAACTGCCGCTGGTGAAAAACTTGGTTACCTTGGCGAACCAGCCGCTGACGATAGCAACTTCCGGAATGGTTTCCAAGGGTGTGTCCGAAGGTGGGCAGAACACTTTTGCGGTAGAGTTGACGGCCGACCTGACGGATTTGCAGCACAGTTTTACGGACGTGCTGCGCGGCCAGCTCAATAAGGCGGACCGATGCGGAGAGAGAATAGACATTGCGACGGCGGCTCTTACGCCGCAGCAACCGGCAAGCATGGTAGTGGCGCAACTGCATTATGAGCGTTGGAGCTGTACTACGATGTTTGGCCGTGAAAACATGAATGAGATTTTGGAGGGCAACGCAACCGTTGAAGTGAAGCTGACGCCGTCGGTTGCGGAAGATGGAATGCTGGGATTGACGGCGCGCTTGGGAAATGTGGATGCGGACGGCCTGCTGGGGGAATCGCTTCGGTCCGGCTCGCTGGGCGACATGCTGCGCGATAAGATTTCCTCGTCCGTTCTTGCGGTGATGAATCAGGGTGGGGACTTTAAGGTTGCTCTGCCGAACGGAGTGCGCGACTACGCCAATTTGAAGCGGGCTCGTTTTGAGGAAGTTGGGGCGGGACGGTTGGCGGCGGTGATGGATGGCGAGATTCGCGTTTCCAACGATAAATTAGCGGATCTGACCGGTGAATTGAAGAGGCAGGATTCCGTCGCGGCACAGTCCGTGTCGCAGCCGGAATTGATGTCACGCTAGCGGGGGCTAGCGTCAATTGTATCTGCTGATCTTCCTCCTGCTGACGTTCTCTCTGCTAGTCTTGTCTCTGCTAATCTAGCTTCTTCGAGATTTCTTCCGGGAAAACAGTTTCCATCTTGCGCAAAATCCTTTTCATTGCTGTGCTGTTACCGCTGCTGGGGGCGGCAGGATGGTGGTATTTCCGGGAGACGCCGCTGCCGAATTATGGGCCCGCCTACCGGGAATACGCCTACGTTCCCAATGGTAAGAGCAACACCGTAAGCGTGATTGACCTGCGAACTTTTGAACTGGCGAAGACAATAACCGTGGGAGCGGAGCCGACTGGGATCGCCGCCAACAGCCAGAAGAATGAGATCTACGTGGTGAATTCAGGGTCGAGCAACGTGAGCGTGATCGATGCCGAAAAGAATATGGTGGTGGCGACGATTGGGGTCCACGGACGGCCTTACTACATTGATGTTGCGAAGGATGGCCGGCGGGCGTACGTGGCGAACTCTGGGTCAGACAACGTTTCGGTAATCGATCTGGAGACTCGCGACGTTGTAGGCAACGTGCGAGTTGGATCCAAGCCCGGACTCGCACGGATTTCGCCGGACGGATCGAGCGTGGTGGTGTCGAATCGCGGCGACAATACGGTTTCAGTCATAGACGCTAGTTCGCTGCGGGTGCGAGCGACTTTACCGGTATGCGAGCAGCCGGAGGACATCGCGATTCTGCCGGATTCGAGCAAAGCGTTCGTGGCGTGTTCCGGATCGTCCCAGGTGGCATCGATTGCGCTAGCGCACAGCAAAACCGGAGATGGCGCGAACGATCGCCTGCTGGCATTGATCGATGTGGGACGCACACCGGTGAGTCTGGCGCTGAAGCCGGATGGCGGCGAGTTGATTGTGTGTGACTTCGATTCCGACAGTATTTCGCTCATTGAAACCGGGAACGATGAGGTGGGAAACAGCGCCTTGGTGGGAGAGCATCCGGCGAGGGCACTGGTGACTCGCGACAACTCGCGGCTTTATACCAGCAATTTCGGGTCGAACAGCGTGGCGGTCTACGACATTGAAGCGGGACGAAGAATTGCGACGATGGAGGCGGGAAGCCGCCCTGAAGGTCTGGCGCTATCGCAGGATGAACGTTATTTGCTGGTGCTGGATACGCAAGCGGGCGATGTGACGGTAATTCAGAGGCGTAATCCGAGAAAGCTGGAACCGTCGGAATACTCGTTGCTTACGATGATTCCCGTGGGCTTGCAGCCAAATGGGATTGTGGTGAAGGCCTTTATGGTGAGCGAAGCGGTGAAGAAGAAGTGAGGTGAACTCACATGTGGAAGGAGAGACGCAGCGAAGCTACGTCTCTTCCCTCTTGTCCTTCTCTTCTCTTGTTCCAGTGCTCGTCTTTATGAGTGCTTTTCTGTGCTTGCCTATAGTACGGGCGCTTCTTTGGCGCAGAATTTGTCGAGCGCAGATTTCAGATCGGCGGCGATGGCTGGGGCTTCACGAGACTCGATGTCACGGCGAGGCATCATGTAAACGAGCTGGCCGTCGCGAAGAATAGCGATGGAAGGCGAAGATGGCGGTTGACCGGTGAAGTAGCTGCGAGCACGCTCGGTGGCCTGCGTGTCTTGTCCGGCGAACACAGTGAACGCGCTGTCAGGACGGGCGGCGCTTTGCAAAGCCATGCGAACCGCGGGCCGCATGCGGCCAGCGGCGCATCCGCAAATGGAATTTACAACCACGAGCGTTGTGCCGGGCTTCGCTTTCAGAGCCTGATCTACTGCTTCGGCGCTGCGTAATTCCTGAATACCAAGGCGGGTTAACTCCTCGCGCATGGGGATCACCATTATTTCCGGATACATTGCATAGCTCCTTCAGTCGTTGAGACTTGTTTATTCAAAGTATGAATTTATAGTTTACCTTAAGAGCGAAACGTTTTCGGCGTTTGATGAACTAAGCAATCACGCACGCGAGCAACCGGGGGCCAGAAACTGGCAACGAATACGTTGGCGTAAGGTTTCTTGATCAACCTATAATTGGAAGCGCAAATTCTGTTGGGAGGATTACTCACAGATGAAGCAGGGTTCACGATTTCTTAGTTCTTGGATACTGGCGGCGGTAGTCGCGTTCTCCGTCATAGGCATGGGCTGCGCCCATCATCACTATTACCGGGTCTACGACCCGTACTACAACGACTATCATGTTTGGAACGACCAAGAGGTGGGCTACTATCACCAATGGGCTGTGGAACATAATCGCGAACCCGATCGCGACTTCCGTAAACTGCGTCCGGAAGAACAAAAAGAATATTGGAGTTGGCGACACAGCCACGGGAATGGGCCGGACGAGCATCATTAAATGAGCGCCCTGGATCGCCCGTCCTCTGATGGGCGGTTCAGGAACGATTTAAATAACAGGGCGGGATTTACCTCGACTCCTACCGAAGGAATGCGTGGCCGGCGTCTTCCACAAGGATGCTGGTTTTGCGGCGAGTGGCGCCGGCTACGTTGTAAACCACCAGCGAATGTTCCTCGATCGTAAGAATCTCTTTATCGTTGAGCCAGCCTATTAGCTCGGCGTGCGGCACGAACGCGATGCGGCGGGAAAAATCTTCAACCGCCTTGATCTCGACTGCAGGAAGATCCGCTAAAGCTTTGCGAATGCGCTGCGATTCTTCGGGATTCGCCTGCCCTTGTTCGGCGAGTTGAATGGCGGTGTTCGGCTTGGCGGTAGCGACGATGGTGAGGGCGACTGTATTTAGATCCGGAGACAACTTTCCCGTCTGGGTATAAAAGCTAACGTCGTAATCGGGATTCTTGTAGGTGGCGAGTTCGTCGAAAATATTGATGGTCTTGCCGGGAAGATGCAGTAGCGTTTGATCGTCGCTTTCATTGGACCAGCCGCAGCAGCCGGTGTCCGGCACAGCCTCGAGAATGGAGGCGGGATTGGCGGCGTCCAGTATATTGCGCAGCGGCGGATCGAGTGGCGTCGCACTCCACTTTCCTGCATTCTCTTCGTAAACAGAGGTCGCTTTGTAGACTGGCTTAGTCTGTCCGGCTACGAATTGCGTGAGCAGGAAGAATTTTCCAACTCCATCTTGCGGAGCCCAGGTTTGAAAGTATGGGCAGGTTTCCTCGCAGCCCCCGGTGGGGCAGGAACAATCGAGAAGCGAAACGGAGGAGATTTCTTCACGATTGGCTCCGGCAAGATCGGTCCGCCAACTGAGCCACGTGTTTTTGGTGGAGAGATCGACACCGTCGCGTTGTAGGCGGCGAGCCTGATTTGAGAACCAAAATAAATGTTTGCCATCGGACGAAAGAAATGGAACGGGGGCAGATTCGCTGATCACAAGGTTCGATCCGGCTGTGGAGGTACTGCGGGTGACGCCGGAGTCGAGTGTGATTGCTTGATGGCCATCCCAAAGCCATGCTTTGCGGTCCGCAGAAACATCGCCTTCCGCCAGCGGCAACGCGGCGGGTGCGGCGAACAAAATCTGTCCGGCGGAATTGAAGGACAAAGCAGAGAGTGAATCTGATGCTCCGGCGGGGAGCTTGACGGTTCGCTTCTCGGAAAAGTTGGAAGGATCGTATTCGACCGCCTGTCCGGAGCGGACCACCCACAAGTGCTTACTTTGGCCGAGCAGCGAAGTTGAGAGGATCGAAGTTGAGAGGATCAGTGTGAGGACCGCGGAAACAATTATTCTTGGCATGGGCAAGCTGGAAAGACCGAGATGATTGTAAATCGTGGACTCGCTGNNCCGGAGCTTCCCGAAGTTCCACTCACTACCGAGGGTTACAGCGTACTGCATCAGATGATGCGATTTCGTTGGACGGCCTGGCGGGCTCTAGGCGAGGACCTGCGTGCGGAAATCGCTCAGGAAGCGGCGGCTGCGTTGGGCCAGATGGAGAATCAGCCGGAGGGACCATCCGCTCTCTTTTCTCTGATTGGACACAAAGGCGACTTGATGCTGGTGCACTTCCGCAATTCGTTTGCGGATTTGAATCAGGCGGAACTTAAGCTGGCGGGCTTGCGGCTGAGCGAATATTTGGAGCCAGCCTCTTCTTATTTATCGATCATCGAACTTGGCCTCTACGATTCGACGTTGAAGATTTATAAAGAGCTCATCGCACAAGGGATTCAGCCGCACTCCGACCAGTGGAAGGCAGAGATCGAATGTAAGCTTGATCGGCACCGGGAAGCAATGCACCCACGGCTGTTTCCGAAGATTCCGGATAATCGCTACGTCTGCTTTTATCCCATGGACCGGCGGCGAGGGGAGGATAAAAATTGGTATACCTTGCCGATTGAAGAGCGGGCACGGCAGATGAACGAGCATGGGCTTGTAGGCCGCCGTTATGCAGGAGAAGTGAAGCAGATCATTACCGGCTNNGTTCTATGTGGGAGTGCGATGCCCGGCATCGGGACTGGCGAAGCTGTTGAGTGGAGAGTTGCCGAAGTAGAAAGAAGTGTTATTCGACACCGAGACTAGAGAGAAATAGGAAGTATGGAGAACTCATGTCGACGCTTGGACTGATTGAATACAAGGACGCCAGCCCGGAGGTACGTGCCGTTTATGACGACATCATGGCGACACGCAAGACGGATTGGATCAATAATTTTTGGAAGGCGATTGCACACGATCCCGCGACTCTGAAGCGGACGTGGGAAGACATCAAGCAGATCATGGCTCCGGGAGCGCTGGACCCACTGATGAAGGAGTTAATTTACGTGGCGGTCAGCGTGACAAATCAATGCCACTACTGCATCGCGTCTCACACAGTCTCAGCCCAAAAGAAGGGTATGACGGATGCGATGTTCAAGGAATTGATGGCGGTGGTCGGCATGGCGAACGAGACCAACAAGATGGTCACGGGATATCAGGTGGAGATCGATGAGCAGTTTAAGAGCGGTCGCTAGCCGCTCCTATCAAGTTGCTTTCTGTTCGTCGTTGGGCGTTAATGGCCGGCACGGCGGGCGGAGTTCTTCCAAGTGGTACGGGCAAGCGGAAACTTGTATTCACACTGTTTCATGTCCACCCTCCTGCCGCGGAAGCGAACGCCTTCGGATTCGAGGCGAAAACGCTGCTCGAGGGCGGCGTCGCCGCCAAGTTTGATCTCTCCCCCAGCGCCCAGCACACGTTGCCAAGGCAAATGGAATCCACGATGAAGCACCTGTGCCACTTGCCGCGCAGCGCCCGAAAATCCGGCTGCGCGCGCAATTGCGCCATAGGTGGAGACTTTGCCTTTCGGGATACGGCGGATTGCCGCCTCAATTCGCATTCGCGTGTTCGATGATTGGGAGGTTTGCGACTTCCCTGCGGCTTTGAGACGCTTTATCGTGGGCCGTTTCACAGTGCGATCCAGCCGATGCGTATGAGCCAGAGCGACCCAACCAACACCAGCAACCAGAGAATTATTCCTTGAAGCAAGGGACGGGGGCCGACGCGTTTGACGGTCGCCACAGAAATTCCGCTGCCGATTAAGAACAGAGTGGCGGTCAATCCGATTTTTGCGATCTTCACGGCGAATGAATAAGCATGGCCTCCGGCGGGGAGATATGTGTTGCAGACTGCGGCCAGACAAAATAGTCCGATAAACCAAGGCCACTGGATTTTGGCTTTCGCGCCGCGCACCATTGCGGTTGCGAGTGAAAGCGGAACGATCCACAAGGCGCGCGCGAGTTTTACCGTGGTCGCAATGGCCAGCGCTTGCGCGCCATATTTCGCCGCAGCACCTACAACCGAACTGGTGTCATGAATGGCCAGAGCGGACCAGAGGCCAAATTGAGATTGCGACAGCTTCAGAGCGGTACCGATGGGAGGGAAGGTCAGCAGTGCAACGGAGTTCAGCACGAAAACAGTTCCAAGTNNCCAAGTGCGATTGCCATCTCTTCGTCGCTAGCCTGGGTGATGGGGCCGACCGCGGCGATGGCGCTGCCCCCACAGATTGCGGTTCCCGTAGAAATGAGAAAAGCCGGCACGCGCTGCACTCCAATCGCCGCTCCCAGGCCCATGCCCACGACTAAAGCGAAAGTGATGCCTAACATGGTATAGACGAAACCACTGCGTCCCGCTTGAATTACCTGATGCAAGTTCATGCCAAAACCCAGGCCGACAACGCAACCTTGCAGCAGATACTTGGAGGATTTTTTTGCTTCGCTGCCGTAGGGATGAGGCAGCGTTAGACCAAACACCAAGCCCATTGTCAGGGCAATCGGCGGCGACACAAAGCCGCTGGCGCTAATCAAGAGGCACAGAATAAATATTATTCGAGCAAGCATCGAGGGGGAATGGAAGCGGCACACTTGCGGCGCGATTCCGTGCCGGAATCCACGCCGCTTGCTTAATACCGATCAGGCCGCCTTGCGGAAGGAATCGACGGCTTCCGCTTCTGAATTGAACACTTCGAACACGGTGAGCAGCTTCGTGACTTGCAACAGATCGCCAACCCGTTTGGTGAGGTTCGCCAGCTTGATCGTTCCGCCGGCATTCTGAGCGGAAGCGCGCAGAGCCACGAGCGTGCCGAGTCCGCCGGAATCGATATAGTTGATTTCGCCGAGATTCAGCACAATGCGATTATTTTCGGAAATTGCTTTCTTCACACTCTCTCGAAGCAGCGAGGATTCCTCGCCAAAGACGATCCGGCCAGTGCAATTGACAACCAGAACTCCATCCTGATTTTGTTGCGATAGTTTCAGTTGCATAATAACTCCTTGCGCCTGATGCAATTCTGCTGGTGCGACGTTTTGCCGTCCGAACCAGCACGACGAATCAGCCTATCGCTTGAGCGACGGTTTAGCAAGGCTGCGAGGAATCGGACCACTAAGAGGAGAACAGAAAGCTGCGAGCGATCGATCCGGGCGTTCCTTACTTGCAGAGCGAACTCAGTAATGCGCGGCGGTTACGCTGATCTTGGCTTGGTTTCGTCTTGCTGTACACGCCGCGAAGAGCCTTCCCGTGTGCAGGTCTTGCAAAATGGACGCAAGACATTGACGCGATCCGATCACGTATAATCGTGGTTTCCTGCTCATGAGCTACACCGTCCTGGCACGCAAATATCGGCCGCAGAAATTCTCCGAGGTTATCGGGCAGGAGCACGTCACGCGCACGTTGCAGAATGCACTGGAGCAGGGGCGCACGGCCCACGGCTACATTTTCAGCGGCCATCGAGGGATCGGAAAAACAACGGTGGCGCGTATTTTGGCTGCGGCGTTGAATTGCCGCTCGTCCGACAAGCCAGTGGCGGAGCCTTGCGGGGTTTGCGAGTCATGTACCGAAATTCGAGCCGGAAATGCGGTGGATGTCATCGAAATCGACGCCGCGACGAATCGGGGCATCGATGAAATTCGCGAGTTGCGCGAGGCAGCTCGCTATCGCCCGGCTCGGGACCGTTTCAAGATTTATATTCTGGACGAGGCGCATCAGATCACCGACGCCGCGTTCAACGCGCTGCTCAAGACTTTAGAAGAGCCTCCCGACCATATCGTCTTTATGCTGGCGACCACGCAACCGGAGGACATTCCGCAGACAATTCGTTCGCGCTGCCAGCATTTCAGTTTTCGGGCGGTGAAGTTCGATGCAATCGTGGCGCAACTTCGCGATTTGGTGGGGCGGGAAAAAATAGAGGCCGATGACGACGCGCTGGCTCTGCTGGCAGAGGCGGGCGACGGCTCGATGCGGGATGCGCTCTCGATACTGGATCAGGCAATCGCGTCGTGCAATGGAAGGCTTACGGCGGATTCGGTGCGCAATTTAGTTGGCGCCGCGCCCGCGCATATTCTCGAAGAGGTGATGCAGGCGGTAGCTCGAAGCGCCAGCGAAGAGGTGTTGCGGCAGGTGGATCATCTGATTAGCGAAGGACATAGCCCGACGCATTTTGCCCGGCAGATGGTTCGTTTTCTGCGCAATGCGACGGTCGCCAAGGTTGCGGGGAAGGACTCTTCCCTTCTCCAGATTTCCAGTGAAGAGCGCGAACGTGTGGAGCGGGTTGCGGCGTTGTTTGGTGAAGAAGATCTGACGCGGCATTTGCAGATCATGCTGCGGACACACAGTGAGCTGGGATACAAACAGGAGCAAAGATTTCATCTTGAGCTGGGCTTGCTGAAGATGTCGCACGCACAGAGGCTTTTGCCGATTGAGCAACTGCTAAGCCAAGCAGGGATAGCGTCTTCCCCGGTGAGAGCAAACCAGCCGGGACAAGATCCTCCGACGAAACCCCTGGCTCGACCATCTATTGTGTCTTCCCCCGCGCATTCGGCTTCAGGGGATATGCGAAGAACGGAACCAAGCCCGCCTGTTCGTCCAACTTTTGTTTCCCCATTCGCGGCGGATTCCGCGCGTAAGGGCGGTCCGAAGCAGGAATTTTCTCCAGAGATTCCTTCCGGCAACTCTGGTTCGG
Source organism: Acidobacteriaceae bacterium (assembly GCA_003165455.1). Taxonomy (GTDB): domain Bacteria; phylum Acidobacteriota; class Terriglobia; order Terriglobales; family Acidobacteriaceae; genus Sulfotelmatobacter. Next base: position 10,749 of record PLUJ01000194.1, read on the forward strand.
GCGAGGGGCAGCGAATGACGGTGCCACGGGTAATCCTTGGCGCGACGGCATTGGCAGATGTAATCGAGGAGAAGGCGGAGCCGCAGATCCGGCCGCCTCAGAAAATTCAAGAGGATCAAAGTTCCCCGGGTATTCCTGAGTCGCCATCTTCAGAAATTCTGGCAGCGTCGCAACCGGAGCGGTTGCAAGGTGCAGTGCTACAAGCGCTGATGGATGGGAATCAACGCATTCTGGTATCGATGCTGGAGGCTGGCGAGTGGTCGGTGGAAGGAAATGACGTGGTGGTGAAGGTAGCGGAATCGCAGACTGTGGTTGACATGTCTTTAAGCGCCGATGCGCGGCGGTTGGCGGTTGCTTCGGCAAGCGGAGTGCTGGGTCGGGCGGTCAAGCTGAAGATTGTTGCTGGGGCGGCGGTCGCGGTGACTGACGAAAAAAAGAACGGAGCCGCGTCACGCCCGCGAGGAATAAACGTTGGGCCCGGCGGTCGAAATCGCGCTGAACAGGATGCCGTGGTCCGGCGACTGCAGGAAAAATTCGGGGCTGAGATTCGTACGGTGATCGATTATAAGGAGAAACGGTAGAGAAAGGGGCTCCGAATGCCAGGAGCCGCAAGCCGAGAATTATGGGCGGATTTAATTTGCAGGAACTGATGTCAAAGGCGAAGTCGCAATACGAGACTTTGCAGAAGAAGATGCAGGAGACGGTGGTGGAGGCTTCATCGGGTGGTGGAACGGTAACGGCGAGGATGGATGGGCGAAAGCAACTGCTGAGTTTGCGCATCGATCCGGAGGCGGTGAAATCCGGTGACGTCGAGATGTTACAGGACCTGTTGCTGGCGGCGGTCAACGAGGCCGCGCGCAAGATTGACGGAGCGATGCAGTCGACCGTGGGCGGAATGCTGGGCGGGTTGGGTATGTAGGAAATTGTGCGATTGATGATCGGGTGATTGGGTGATTTCGAGGTTTTTATGATCACCGATTCATTGCCGGTTTTTCCATTCGCGGCTTTTTGCATCGCCAATCTTCCGATCGCGGATTCAATCAAATTCCTTATGTCTAAATTTGCAGAGCCGATGTCGCGGCTAATCGACGAGTTAAAGAAGCTGCCGGGAGTCGGCGCGAAGAGCGCGCAGCGGTTGGCGTTCTACATTTTGCGCGCCAGCGATGAAGACGCGGAAGCACTGGCGGCGGCGGTTCGCGATGTAAAGGCGAATCTGCGGCTGTGCTCGATTTGCAACAACATAACCGACGTGGACCCTTGCGTTTATTGCACCAGCGCGACGCGCAACCAAAGGCTGGTATGCGTATTGGAGGAGCCCACCAACATTGCCGCGATTGAAAAAACCAAGCACTTCAACGGCGTCTACCACGTGCTGCATGGATCACTGTCGCCGCTGCACGGGATTGGTCCAGAGCAGTTGCGGATCGCCAACCTGATTGCGCGCGTCGACGCCGGGAACGTAGAGGAAGTGATTGTTGCAACCAATCCTACGGTGGAGGGCGAGGCGACGGCGACTTACCTATCGCATCAGCTCAAACGTACGGGCGTGAAGGTGACACGTATCGCGATGGGGATACCGGTGGGCAGCGACATCGAATATACCGACGAAATCACCATGCTGAAGGCCATGGAAGGCCGGCGGGAGTTATAAGCTGTGCAGGCCTGCGTCTACTCCGGACTTCGCGGCAGACGTATTCGCAACGGTCTATCTAGCGGTTCGCTATCCTCGGAGCGATTTCAGTAAGAGCGCAGGTGTGACCCCCAAGTTCTCCCCGACAGTCTCTGGTGAGACGACCAACGCCAATCGCCCCAAAGTTCACCGTGATCGTAAACACCTGCGTACTCTGTGCACCGCTGGGATTGGTATAGGTGGCCACAAAAACGTTGCTGCCAAAGCTCAGTGGGATGTTGTTGATCTGCCGCTGTGTCGAAGTGTATCCATTCGGCCCCTTCCAACTCCATGACCCGCCGCTCACGGGTTGCGGACCCAGGTTCAGGGAAGATCCGAATGCCACGGTGGTGCTGGAGATCTGCTGCCAGCTTCCGCTGTTCACCTGAATATAGGGGACGATCGGGGTCGGCTGGGCGACCGGCGCAGCCAGGCCCATTGCGATAAAAGCGACGTTGCGGTTCGAAGGCAGTTTCAGACTCGACAGAGTCTTCCCGGAATTTAAGGTAAACGTGTATCCATACACGTTGACTGCGGTGTTGTTTACAACGCCGCCCGGACCAATGCGATTGGCAGTCGTAGTGACAACGGTCTCGCCCGAATATTTCTGTGAGGAGACCCAGTCGCTGAAGTTCTGCGTAAAGGTGGTGTTGCTGCCATCGGTATAGTATGCCGTTACGGTTTGGTTCCCCTGGGCACCATTCACCGCCGCACCCAGCAAGAAGAGCTGGCCATTCTGCCCGGCTGGGACGGTCACGGTGTTATTGCTGGAGGCGTCGAGGGCGTTCGCCGCACCCAAGGAAAAAGTATGGCTTTGGTAGCTCAACGAGGTTCCGAGCAGGCCGGAGTTATAAGAGTTTCCGTCGTTATCGAAACCGCCGCTGACCGGCGCGTTACCGCTGGATGCGATGCCGTAGACGTTGTAGTAACCGGCGAGATTATTCACGCCGTTGACACTACCCAAACCAATACCCAGAATGACGACATCGCGGGAACCTGGCAACTTCACGCTCGCGACGGTTTTTCCAGCGGCGAGTGAGAACGTGTAGCCATACAGGTTGGTGGTCTCGTTGTAGATATTGCCGAACGGGCCAATGCGATTTGAAGCGCTCGTGACAACGGTCTCCCCGGGATAATTTTGCGACCAGCCCCAGTCGCTGAAGCTTTGCGTGAAGGTGCTGTTGCTTCCGTCCGTGTAGTTAACGGTAACGGTCTGATTCAGCTGCGCTCCATCCACGGCCGTACCCACCAGGTAGAGCAGGCCGTATTGAGCGCCGGAAACAGTAACGGTTTTGTTATTCACGGCATCCACCGTGTTCACAGGGCCAAGTGGGAACACTAAACCTTTGTACGTGGCCGAGGCGCCTAGAGTGCTTGAATCGTATGTGTTGTAGTTGAAACCGTCGATTCCGCCGCCCTGGGGCCATGAACCCGGCGAGGCAATCGCGTACACGTTGTAGTAGCTACCTAGATTCACAACAATGGGCGAGATGATGGTGATGGTATAGGTTCCGGTATCCACGACGCTGTTGTTATAGCCGGTAGCCACCGCGATGGCTTGAATGGTGGTGGTGGAACTCACGGTGAGGGTGGTGCACACCGGAGAAGCCGCCGTTGGCGTTGTGTTGTTGGTGGTGCAGTGGATCGCTGCGCCCGGAGTAGTGTCCGATAGCGTCACGCTCTGAGATGAGTTATACGTTCCCGGCAGCGGGTTGAAGGTTGGTGTTGCTACCGTTGGAGTAATGGTATAGAGGCCACTAACGACGGCACTATTGTTATAGCCAGTGGCAACGGCAATGGCTTGAATCGTGGTCGTGGCGCTTACCGTCACGGTCGTGCANNCTGGCCGTCGGCGTGGTGTTGTTGGTGGTGCAATGGACCACCGCGCCCGGACTGGTATCTGACAGCGTCACGTTCTGGGTTGAGTTATATGTTCCGGGCAGCGGATTGAAGATCGGGTTCGCCGCCGTCGGGGTGATGGTGTAGAGGCTGCTAACGACGGCGCTGTTGTTGTAGCCGGTGGCAACGGCGATGGCTTGAATCGTGGTCGTGGAGCTTACCGTCACGGTCGTGCATACCGGAGAACTGGCCGTCGGCGTGGTGTTGTCGGTGGTGCAATGGATTACCGCACCGGGACTGGTATCGGACAGCGTCACGTTCTGGGTCGAGTTATATGTTCCGGGCAGCGGATTAAAGGTCGGGTTCGCGGCCGTCGGGGTGATGGTATAGAGGCCGTTCACAACAGCGCTGTTGTTGTAGCCGGTGGCCGCCGCGAACGCTTGAATTTCAGTCGTGGCGCTTACCGTCACGGTCGTGCACACCGGAGAACTGGCAGTCGGCGTGGTGTTGTCGGTGGTGCAATGGATTACCGCGCCGGGAGTAGTGTCGGAGAGCGTTACGTTCTGCGTTGAATTGTAGGTTCCGGGCAAGGGGTTGAACGTCGGGTTCGCCGCTGTGGGCAGTGTAGCGGTGTAAAAATAAGTACCTGCTGCAATGGCGCTGTTGTTGTATTCGCTGGCCACTGCGATTGCTTCGATCGTGGTAGAAGGAGTCACCGTAACGGGAGTGCTATAGACCAACGAACTTGTGGTTGGTGTAACCCCATTGGTGGTGTAATAAATGGTCGCGCCAGGAGTGGTATCGGAGAGCATGACAGTTTGGTTGCCGTTATAGGCGCCAGGTGCCGGGCTGAATGTTGGGATAGCCGCTACGGGCGAAGTGCCGATGGGGCCATAGGTGGAGTTGCCAACACAGGAAACGACCCCGCCGCTACCGATGTAGTCGTAGGTGTATTCGATTTCCGCGGTCGCGTTATCGATGACACCGGTCATGAGGTAATTTGCGTAGGCGCCGGAGAACGATCCAGCGAACGTGCCATCTGAATTTACGGAATAAGTTCCGGTGTAGGGGTTGTCGCCGTAGGTGCCGTTATCGTAGGGGTCGACGCCGTTCTGATTACCTTGGCCGTCGAAGGTTACGTAATTCAGATCAACTTCCGCACCGGAACATACTGCCGCGTACGTTCCATTGAGGCTTGCATTGGTGTAGGTTGTTCCCGTGGCAACCAGTTGACTTTGAAAATCGATGTTGGCAGCGGCGGCACCGTCAGTCTCAATGCCCACTGCTTCGTTTCCACCTTCACTCACGCCGACGATGTAGGTCTGAGGCGTGGACTGACCGGCGACGTTCATGGTGATGGTCACGGTATTGTCGCTGTTGGTAGCGTAAGTGCCAGTGGCGGAGGTAGTGCCATACTGCGAGTTGATGCCGCCTTGGAGGTTGGTCACAGTCAGCGAGCCGGAACCGTTAAAGTAAACGGAGCCGGAAAGAACTTCTTCTCCGCCGAGACCGTTCGTGGCGGTTCCGCCCACCACCATCCCGTAATAACCAATAAGACTTGCGCTGGGGGCCTGGCGGCCGGAACAGGCTATGACCTCGCCATTTCCCGATTGATAATACGTGTATTGAATTTCGGTAACGCCGTTGTCGATCACGCCGGTAAGAGTGTACTGGCTGTAGCTCCCGGTTAAACTTCCGGAGAAGGTTCCGTCTGAAACTACGGAATAAGTGCCACTGTAAGGACTGTTGCCCTGGCTACCTCCGTTGTCGTAGGGATCTACGCCGCTTAGATTGCCGTTGCCATCGAAGGTTACGTAGTTCAGGTCGACGCCGGAACCGGAGCAGGAGACAGCATAGGTGCCGCTAAGAAGTGAGTTGCTGTAGCCGCCAGTCAGAGTGGTTAATTGTGACTCGATGTCGATGGTGGCGACGGCGCTCCCGTCACTCTCAATACCCACAGCCTTGGTACCCGAGGAGCTAACGCCGATGGTGTAGGTCTGCGGCGTGGTTTGATTGGCCAGGTTGAGCGTGAGGTCGTAGGTGCCATCGGAATTCTGCCCATAGGTTCCGGTGACACTGGTATTGCCGACCACAGTGCCGACCCCGCCATTGATGTTGTTGCCGGAGAGGCCGCAAGCGCCATTGAAGTTCACTGCGCCGGAGAGATATTTTCCGCCTCCGCTGGTTGCTCCGCCCGCGATGAGGATGCCGTACCAGCCGTTCAGGGCGGGGCCTCCGACGCAGCCGGTTGGAGGGTCAGGCAGCTGCATTGCGTCGGCGGATATGGCGGAGCAGAAAGATAGAGCGGCTAGAAAAAGCGTAAACACGGCGGGGCGCAGAAAAGTCCGGTTCATGGGTCTCTTTTCTCTAAGAATGGACTGTTGTAAAACTTCTAGGGGGGAAGGATTAGAGTAAACAATACATGCGGCAAATCGGGGGGTCAATACCCAGGAAGGGTGGGTTACTCTGGTAAGCCGTTCGCGAAAGGGATGGACTAACGCGCGAAAGGTGCATGACCATCCGCACAAGGCCGGTGAGCGAATGGCGCGACCCCTCCCACGCCAAATCTTCCCTCTATTAGCCACGGAATCAGTAGGTTAGATCAGGTTCAAGGAATACATTAAGCTCGTCTTCCCCTGCGGCCAGGCCTTCTGGAAGCGCTCCGCGATTGTATCCGGCCATTCGGTTTTTCCACTTTAGGAAGTCGGTAATGCTTTGCGGTTCCACTCGAACTTCGACTCGGCGCAGGCTTGCGAGAAGGAGATTCATCTCACATTGGAAGCCGACTGCGCTACGGAGATTTTTGGCGGAAGAGTAGATAGTTTCGACGCTTCCGCGTCGGAGCTCAAGCAGTCCCCAACCCACCGGAAGTTCTTCCTGGCGTACCAGGCCCGCGGGGGTGAAATAGAAGCGCTCACAGCCGACGCCTTTTTCAGGCTTCATCCGGAACGGCTTGGCGCGGTCGGCGAGGAAATCCCCGCGGGTGACCTTGCATTCCACCAGAACGGAGTGGCAGGCACGCTTCCAGCCAATGGCATCGGGCATTTCGCCGCTGACGCAAGCTTGTTCGGAAAGAACAACTCCGCAGCGGTAGCGGCGTAGCCAGCGGATGGCTTTTTCGACCATTTGGGCGTGGGTCATGAGTACGGGCTTCGGGCTTCCGGGAGCGGCAATCATATTTGTATGCGTAGATAGTGCTAGGCGGAAGTGACTCGGGAGCTACCGCTCCGAACAGAATGATTTTTCATCGTCTTAACGATGATGGGCCGATGCAGCACGGTTTCCAGCAGATGGCGTTCGGCGGCGATGTTTTGGGAGCATGGTCCTAGCGGCGAATAACCCTCGGCGGCGATTATCAAGGCTTCGTTGCTCTTCGTTGGGAGGTGATCATTTTCTATCTTGAGGAGATGAATGTGCCCGTCGTGAGGGGCGTCAAAGGCGTTGGCCAGGCGCAGGACCGCTGCGAGCTGGATGCTTGCCTTCTGCTCGTTAGGAAAGAGATCGCGCAGCGACTTATGCCTGCGCGTGGGAAGAGCGCCGCGATGAAAGCGGGCGACTACGGCGGCGCGCTGCAGGTCCGCTGGCTCCCAACCCACGGGATTGCCGTGAGCGCGTATCAAGTCGAATGAAACTTTGTGATGTCCCTTCTCTCCCTGGGACTTGCCCACATCGTGCAGGAGCGCAGCGGCGAACAAAGTAAAGCGGGCTGATTCGGCTTCGATTGCCGGCTGCCAACCGATGCGGAGCAAGCCTTCGTAGATTTGAAGAGCAAAGCCGGCGACGCGCTCGGAGTGGGGGAAATCAGGGTCGAGAGCGCCTGCCCAAAGCTTCATGCGGCGGGTTGCAAGATCGTTAACTTGTGAGCCTTGGGGCAAGCCAGCGCGCCACACTTGCCACAAGGAATCGGGACCCAGCATACGAGCGCGGTAGTGATCGATGCGTTTACTACGCTCGCACAGGATTATTTCCCGCCAACGCTTTCGTGATTCCTGGCCGGGAAAGACCTGGCAGGAAACAGCGGTTGTCCACAGCACATCGAGGTCGTGAACTTCCCCGAGCAAATCCTGAATCTCTTTCAGACCATCCTTCCAAGCCTGGTGCTCGAAGGGAAGGAAATTTTCCACGATGTAGCGAAAGCGCTTGATGCCGATGCGCAGAGAGTGAAGTGCAACCTGGGATCGGTTGCGCAAGGCTCGGTTATGGAGTTCGCGAGCTTCGGTCCAGCGTTCGAGCGCAAGATGCTTAAAGAGCGGACTGCCCGGACGAAAGCGGGCGGCACGAGAGGGCAGAGACTTGCTCCACTGCCGCCATTGCTTGCGGTCGAACTCTTCCAGAGCGGATTTAGCTTCCCGCTGCTGCTCTTTTTCCCGGTTGCGAAGGATTTCGAGGAGTGCGCTCGAGGCAAAATCAGCGCTTTGAGACGAGTTTGCTTCGGATTGCGCGGCTGCGGCCGGCGCGGAACTGGCCGAATGCTCCGCAATGCGCGGATTCAGCTTTTGAACCCACTCCATCATTACGTGAATATCGCGCAAGGCGCCAAGGCGTTGAAAAAGGCGCTTGCCTGCCTTTTTCATGGTTTTCCATTCGGGATCAGGATCGAGGGCGATCAATCCGTCCACAAGGGAGCGACAGCGGCGTAGGCTGACGCGCAGGTCGTGGACGGGATCGGCGCCAAAATCGGCGGCAACGTGATCGCATTCCTCCAGAACCCGCAACATCCAGTAGCGGAGTCCGGTGACTTTCTTGGCGCGAGTTGGGCGAGTGGGCGGCGAAGACACGAAGGCTCCAAGAGGCTGAGAAGCTCTTGTCATCATTTTCTACGGAGACGGCTACAAATGCCAGTGATGGGAAGAATGCGGGATGTCCGTCATGCGCCGCAGAGAAATTCGGACATGGATAGACCTATATTCCGACAGACGTAACCTATTACCGCCGTAACATGCGGGGCCTTACTTCCTGGATTTACCCTTTCTCTTTGCACTCTTGAAAATCGAGGAGCCGTTATCAACAACGCAACGACATTCCACGCACAACGAGCAACCTCTGCGCGCGCTTTTGTCCACAGCCTTAACATTCTGATCAAGTACGCGCGAATGTATGGTCCGGAGCACAAACGCACTGAAGCTCAGTTTGAAACCGCCTGGAATGAATTGCAACAAGGCCTTCCAGTGGCGGGAGACGGCGGATTTCTTCTGGGAGTCTCCGACAATAAGTTATTGCTGGATGGAGTTCCTCTGGAAGCTGGGCAGACGGAGCGCAGCTTCGCGCAACTGTTGAGTACCGCGGGTCTGGCGAGCCTTCACTTTTCCAAAGACGTTAGCGCCGAAGATTTCACGCGCCTGGTGCGAGCGTTTACAGCCGCCGGCTCGAAAGCCCAGGACGTTTCCAAGCAGATCAAGGACGCGCTAAACAGCGGAGGCAAGCCAAGCAGCATCAAGATTAATGAAGTAAAGTTTGTTGCGGCCGATCCGCTTACGGGCGACATCAGCATTGCCGCGCAGATCGCGGCACAAAGTTTGGGCCCGGAGTTTAAACAGTGGCTGAACGATCCACAGAAATTGTTGCAATTGATTGCGGCCGCCGAGGGAGCCAATGCGGTCGGCGAGGGACAGGGCGGCAGTTCCGGAGTGCCCTTTGGCAGTGTTCCGAATGTCCCCGGCCATTGGGTTGCGGGACCAGAGCCCGGCAGCGGCGCGGCAGCGGCCGCTCCAGCTTTGGAAGGAACAGTTTGGGAAAGCGGCGTGGTTCCCCTGCAAGAGGCTGAAGTAATACAAGCCATCCGATTGCTGACCCGGTTCGGGCAAGTGCAAAACGATCCAAACTCGAGCCCCGAGGAATTGCAAAAAGAAGTTGGCGAAGCCGATCCGAATACGCGCCTGAACTTACAGCAGCTGTTGGGATCTCTGGCCGCAAAGGTCACGACCGAGCAGGACAATACGCCGCTGCTGATGAAAGCGGCGGAACACATGGCGATCCGCTTTGCCATGGATCGCTACCAGAAGGGCGAAGTGAAGGTGAATGCCGTCCACCAGATGATGGAGCACATGAGCCGGCAGATGGACTCGCTGCGTGGGATTTTGAAGTTGCAAGAAGAAAAGATGAATAAGGCGGGGATTCTGGTGGAGTCTCATGCCGATATGCTCGACCGTATGTTTTGGGCGGAAGTGCCGGAGTCGGGAAAGAAAACCGTATTGTTGTCGAATGAGGCGGCGTGCGTACCGCCGCGCAACGTCCGGCAATTCGTGGAAACTTTGTTAGAGCGCGACGACAAACAGGCTTCGGCGGAGATTCTCGATAATTACTCGGGATCTCTCAGCAGCAAGGACGTGGAATCGCGCCGCAAGACTGCCATCGGACTCAGTCAACTCGCGGACCTGTATGCGAAAACCGGGGGCGACACGCTTGGAAAGGCCGTTCGCAAGGTCGCGGAACAATTTAGCGTCGAAAAGGATAGCGAGTTACAAAGCCTGCTGAGCGCGGCCTTTGTCCGGTTGAGCCAGGAGGCGAACGAGGCGCGCGACTATTCGGCGGTGAATCAGGTCTGTGGCAGCATCGAAATGTTGCAGCAAGAGCGGCCGGTGATGGTTGCCGATCTGCGGCCTCGGGTCGGCGTCGAGAACAGAATTCCGGAATACATTGAAGAAGCCTTGCGCTCGAATCCTTTTCCCGCGGATTTGCTATTGATATTGCGCCGAACCGCGGAAGCTGGAGCAGAACACCTGGCGGATCGATTCTTCCGCTGCATGCGGCGCGATGAATGCGATCGCATGATCGAATTGGTACGAGAGATGGGTTCTCCGGCTCTCAGCCAATTGCGCGAGATTTTGCGTACGTCCCAGTCGAGACAGGCGGCGGGAGTAGTGGGGTTGTTAAGCCGGCTGGATGTGAATACTTTGCTGGAGCTTCTACCCGCGCGGTTGCCAGAATGGAAGCGCTTCTATCACGACATTGTGGTGCGACAGATCGCTTTTGGGGCTGCGCCGGACCGTGGCAGAACGTTGCTGGAACTGGCGGAGGTGCTGGATTCAGTGGTACTCCCTGGAGCGTTGGACGAAATTGGCATGAGTGGGGATCTCAGCGTTTCGCCTCCGCTGTTGGCCATGGCCAAGCCTGGGCAAGCGGCTTCGCGACCGCCATTTGTGCAGCTTAAAGCGATTGAATCGCTGGGCCGTCTGCGAGATCCGGACGCGGTTCCACTGCTCCGCGAAATTGTGGAGACAAAGAAAAGATTCGGATTTGTTCATCATCGCGAACTGAGAATTGCCGCCGCACAGTCTCTATCGAAAACCGATCCTCGCTACAGCGCGCAGGTGCTGGCCGATAGCGGAATTGAAGCGGCGGAACTGGCGATTGCGCCACTGGACACGGCACCGGCATGCCCATGGGTTCGGCAGCGCCGCTACGAAAGAATGGCTCTGCCCCGCACGATCAGCGGTACGATTGGCAGCTCGTGGGGAAAGTCAAAGATTCTGATCCGCGAATTGAGCCTGGGTGGCGGCATGGGCACGAAAGAAGACAATCTGCGTATTGGCAGCGAAGCGGAGATTGAGATCTCGACCGGGATGCGGTCGAAGATTAAGGCTCATGTGCTGCTGCGTCGCGCACGAGTGAACGAAGTGGGCTTCGAGATCGTCAATACTGATTTGGAAAGTCGATATCGGCTGCGACGTCTGCTGGTGGATACTCTAAACACCGCATCGCAGAAGAACAATGTCGAATGGAGCGGCAACCGGAAGATCTAACGAGAGGCTGCTCGGAGCAGCGGGCCCCGCAGCGCATATGAAATCTTAGTCAAAAAAAGCCTCTGCTTGCGCAGAGGCTTTAATTTCAGATATGTGTGTTCCTACTTTACCTTGGCGAAAATAATGACCAAGGTGTAAAGGGCGAGGGATTCGATCAGGGCCAATCCGAGAATTAGAGCCAGCTGAATCCCGGGACGTGCGGCTGGATTACGAGCCAGGCTTTCCGCGGCAGAGGCAGTTGCCTTGCCCTGGGCTAGAGCGCAGATGCCAGAGGCAAAGGCCATGGAGAATCCGGCGGAGATCGCCACCCAGTTGACTCCGCCCTCATAGCCGCCCTGCGCGAACGCAGGCACAGCGAATGACAGTACGGAGAGTGCCATGAACAACTTGCTTAACTTACCCATCATTGTGTTTCTCCTCGTATGAAATACCGCCAGTGGGTGGTTGACGCCATACCTTGCAGACGCCCTCACGCTGAACGGCTGAATCCGATAGAACAAATCTCTCACAACGAAGCCTGGACTCAACCTAGTGCTCTTCCGAAACCGCACCTTGAAGATAAACAGTTGTGAGCAAAACAAAGATGTAAGTCTGCAAAAGCGACACGCCGATGTGCAGTCCGAGAAACACAACCGGAACACCAATCGGAACCAATGAAAAGAAAACTAGGGTGACCATGTCGCCGGCGTACATGTTGGCGAAGAGACGGATGGTCAGCGAAAGGACGCGGGCCAAATGGCTGATCATTTCGATCGGCAACATTAACAATGCCAATGGAATTCGAATGAAAATTGACATTGTCGGATCCGACGGCCCCAGGAAATGCTTCAGGTAGCCGATTCCGCCGTGCTTTAGCCCTTGAGTTTGGTAATAAACGAATGCGCAAATGGCGCAGCCCAGCGGGACAATGGGAAAGGCGGTTGGCGACTCGAAGCCGGGTATTGCGCCGATCAGGTTGCAAAACAAAATAAAGAAGCCCAGCGCCGCTAGGAACGCTGTGTAGCCCTCGCTGTGGTGGCCAATGATCTCTTCGCTTTGGCCCTTGATGAATCCCTCTACTGCCTCGAATGAATGCTGCAACGCACCAGGCCGATCCACCGAAAGACGCAACCGGACGAGGACAAACAGAGACAGTAGAAAAAAGAAAACGAGAACTTCCATCGCAAACGAATTCGAAATAGAAGCCACCGGATACTTAGGCTGAATGTGGAACGCGCGCAGCAACGCCGTCACAGGGCCGGCGAACAGATGATTCAGGATTCCGGTGAACCAAAGTTGTTCATGCATAAAGAAAATGATGGTTCTAGTAGCTTGCTTCCCTCCTTGCTTGCTCGCTCGCTAGACTCCGCGAGCCAGTGCGGCATACAGCTCGTAGACGGTTTCGCAGACGATGGCGGCAACCGGCAGGAACAAGCCTGCAAGAAGCCCATTTAGGCTCGCTGGCGAAACAGTCAATATAGCATAGGCACCGAAGGCCATCAAAACATAACGCAGGAGGAAGCGGAAGACGATTCCCTGCCCCGATTCAGATGTCGCGGTGCCAGTGGCGCGGTCGACGAAGGCGGCGATGACACTCTTCAGCCAGTGGAAATTGATATAGGCGATTATGCAGCCGACGGCAAAACCGACTGCGGGCCGAAGGCCGAATTTCCACGAGGCTGCAGCAACTAGTATTGGCGAGAGCACAACCATAAAGTTGCGAATGCGGTGAAGCGCCCCAGAATAGAAGCGCTCGGCGGCGGCTTGTGCTGGCTCAGATGGTGTGGGGTCGGTCATGCGTTTTCTTGGTAACCGCGTCGGCGCGAAGTGTCGACCAGGCTATGGTAAGCGATGTACGGTTAGTTTGCGGTCGCAGCTAGCTTCGCGATCTACTTGGTGTCGCGAATTACCGTGCGAATCAGCTCGACGAATCCCGCAGCGATTCCCAGCAGTATGCCAGCGAGATAGAGCCAGGTGGTGTGCAGCCAGCGATCAAGACCGGCACCGATCAACCATCCCACCACGAGCGCGGCAGGCAACGTCAGAGCGACCTGGCTGTAGCGGCTGACCTGGACCCAGAAATTCTCTCTTTGACCGGAGTCGCGGTTTTCAGGGTTCGGATCGGCGGAGGTCATTTCATATCGATCTTCCGAATAAAATTTAACGTCACTTGACCATCGGCGCAGTGAGAGTGAATGGTCTTAGCGAGCGATCTTTAGCGAACGATCCTTGCCACCGGGGAGTTCGGCACAATGATCAGGGACCAGTTCACCAGACTGATGAAGCGATCAGGCATGATTCCGATGAAGAGCGTGGCGAATGCAGTCACGCCGAGCGCGGCGCGCATCGTCCAGCTTACCGGCAGCAATCCCGATTCTTCGGCCTTTCCCATGAACATGGCATTGGCCATCTTCAAGTAATAGTAGAGTCCGAAGACGGAATAGAGCACTCCAAGGGCTGCCAGGACGTAATGCTTGGTTTCGATCAAGCTGAAGAAGATGAAATACTTGCCCCAGAAACCGGCCAGAGGCGGAATGCCGGCCAGTGAAAGCAAGAAAATCAGCATGAGTACGGCTTCCACTGGAGCGCGTGAATACAGGCCGTTGAGGTCGTCGAGCTCGTCGCCAATCACGTTGCGGTGGCGCAGCGAGGTGATCACGCCGAAGGCGCCGAGGTTCATGAAGGTATAAACCAGAAGGTAAATCAAAATGCCCTTGATGCCGTCCGCGCTCAGTTGCGTCGGCGTTCCCGCGATTAAGCCAAGCAGCATGTAGCCTACGTGCGCGATCGAGGAATAGGCCAGTAAGCGTTTGGTATTGGTTTGAGTGAGGGCGGCGAAGTTCGCGCCGGTCATGGTCGCGATGGAAACGAAAACGAACAGCGGGACGTAGATGGGCCGCATTGCGGCCAGGCCCAGCACGGCGTTGGGGAAGGTTGGGTAGGTAGCTCCTAGAACTCGGAGCAGCATGGCCCATCCCGCGGCTTTTACCGCGACGGACATGAATCCGGTGATGCNNCTTCATAGGCATCCGGCGCCCATTGATGAAATGGCACGGCGGCGATTTTGAAAAGCAGGCCAGTGACCGTGGTTAGCAAAGCAACAATCGCCACGGGATTGTGCGGATCGTTCGCCAGGATCACGGCGAGTCCGTGGCCGATATCGTATAAGTTGGTGCTCGATGTCAGGCCGTATAAGAGAGATAGGCCATAGGCAAAAATTCCAGAGGAGAACGCTCCCAGCAAAAAGTATTTTAGCGCAGCCTCGTTCGAACGGCGGTCGCGGCGGAGAAATCCGACGAGGATATAGGTTGAAATCGCCATCAGTTCGAGACCGATGAAGATCAAAACAATATCGAAGCCGGAAGCCATGCACATCATGCCGACCACC
>PLUJ01000068.1 GCA_003165455.1 Acidobacteriaceae bacterium
CGCAGATCTCCACCACGCGCCTGTGGTCGTAAGTATTCGTGTAAACCAGGACCGCTTGCGGATGCACTTTGTCGAGCATCGCCTCCAGATCGGTGAAGAGTAGAGCGTGGTCCAAGCCGTAGTGAGACGCGTAGCGGGAAGAGAGTGCTTGGTCGGGTTCATAAATGCCGACGNNGCCGACGATTTCAATCGCGGGATCGTGAAGTGAGCGCTCGAAAAATCCGTCGACATGGCCGTGAACCAAGCCGACGATGCCAACGCGGAGCTGGGCTTTCAGAGGGGAAGTTTGGCATGGAGAGGAGTGTGATGAACAGAAACAGAAGAGCAAGAGAGAAGCAAGAAAAAAGCTACGCATAGATTTCTCCGACGTTCCAAAACCCTGTGAGACGAATCAGAGCAGCGCGCTAAGCTTGCGCTCTCGGTGATGGCAGTACATTGTATCAACAGTAAACATCGGCCTGAATTGCGATTGGTCGATCGGCCCGAAACCGGCTAGCAGAGCGGGAATTCGGTCCATTTCTTTCGTGCTCTACCGGCCACCTCCGCCGAGTGGCATAGTGATCTCGCTTATGACTCACTTCCCCCAACCGCATCCCTCACGGCGCGCGGCCCGGGTTCAGCTTGGAAGTTCCGTCCTGGCTGCGATCCGTTTAGAAGATGGCCGGCGCACGAAAGCAAAACTGCAATCGATATCGATTACGGGCGGCCTGTTGCAGATGCAGCATCCGCTTGGAGATGGCTGTTTTGTCGAACTCGCATTCCAAACGCAATCCGGTCCGGTGCACGGCATGGCTGAGATTCTCGGCGCTACGCGCAAAACGGAAGAAGGCATATTTCAGCCATTTCGCTTCGTAGCGCTCGAGGATGACGACCACCGGCGCTTGCGGTCGTCCGTGGATCATGTGGCGGATCGCAGCTTGCTGGGCCTTAAATCGTCGGTATTCATGGTTCCGAATTCCATCTGAACTTTCTCGCATCCAATTGGTTGCTCCCCTGAATCGTGCGCTGCGGATTTCCCCTCTGGCTATACTGGTCGTGCTGGCTTAAACCGCCGGTGCGACCAGTATTTTTGAGATGATGCGCGAAATTATTACAAAATCCGCCGAAGAGACGATTGCCTTTGGACGCACGCTGGCGGAACTGCTGACTCCGCCAAAACTCGTGCTGCTGCGCGGCGATCTTGGCGCGGGGAAGACTACGCTGGTGAAAGGCATCGCGGCTGCATTCCAAGCGGCGAAGGAAGATGACGTCACCAGTCCTACCTTCACGCTGGTGCATGAGTATCGCGGTCCGAACGCCAATCTTTATCACATCGATCTTTACCGCATCGATACACAACGTGAACTAGATACGCTCGCGCTCGACGATCTTCGCTCGGAGAGCAACAGCATTCTGCTGATCGAATGGGGAGAAAAGTTTCCGCGGTTCCAGCGGCAGCGGGATGTGGAGATCGCGCTGGAGCGCAAAGGGGAGAACGAAAGGAGGATTGTGGTGACCACGTGAGTTCCGACTTCGGACACGGCGGCGACGGGGTACACCGGGGCTGAAGCCCAAATTATTGAGCGCCCTTTCGCGGCGCTGAAGCGCCGCTCTTCCACTGTTGCTTCGGCACTCTTGCTCCGGCATCGTGCTCCGGGGTTCCGGGGAAGCGGGCGGGAGCGCCCGCTCCACACAACACCTGCTGCGCACTTCATCTGATCCACACATCATCTGATCCACACAATCTGTCAAAATCCCATGATGTTATACCCGCAATCCACATAAATGATTTCGCCGGTGATGCCGCTGCTGGCGTCAGAGGCGAGGAAGACTCCGGTCGAGCCTACTTCTTTCACCTCAACATTGCGGCCCAAGGGAGCACGCTCGGCGTGCGACTTCAACATGTCGGAAAGACCCGAGATGCCGCGGGCGGCAAGGGTTTTGATCGGGCCGGCAGAAATCGCATTCACGCGGATTTTCTTTTTTCCTAAATCGCTGGCGAGATAGCGCACGCTGCATTCCAAGGCAGCCTTGGCGACGGCCATCACGTTGTAGTGCGGAACAACTTTCTCGGCGCCGTAATAAGTCATGGTGATAATCGAGCCGCCATCCTCCATGAGCGGCGCAGCGGCGCGGGCGACAGCGATCAGAGAATATACGCTGACGTCGTGAGCGATGCGGAAGCCTTCGCGCGTAGTGTTCACGAAATCTCCCTTCAGTTCTTCTGCAGGAGCGTAGGCGACGGAGTGCACCACGGTGTGCAGCTTTCCATAACGCTCTTTGAGCGTGGCGAAGAGGCGGTCGATTTCATCGTCTTTGCTGACGTCGCACATGAAGCCTTCGGCGCCGGGAAGCGACAGGATGAGGTCTCTGGCCTCCTGCTCTAGGCGCTCGTTCTGGTACGTAATAGCGAGCTTCATGCCGGCGGCATGAAGGCCCTGGGCGATAGACCAGGCGATGGAACGTTTGTTGGCGACTCCGAAGACGACGGCGTTACGGCCCTGAAGGTCAGCAGACATGGGTGGCTCCTTGGAATGGGAAAGAATAGCAGCCGAGTGCTTGGCTTTACCATATGTGGGCGAAGAAGATGAAAGCTTTCAGGCTCCGCCTACAAAAACCTTTACCACAGAGGACACAGAGGCACACAGAAGAATTGAGCCGATGTTTGTTATTTCATAGCGTGCACAGCGACTTCTTCCCTCACTGGCCAACTGGCGGCGATAAACGAGAACCCGTAGACACATGCCAGAATAGCAAACGCTGCGACCAGACTGACTTTGTGCGCGACCGCTCCAACGGCGAGTGCCAGTACCAGTTGCAGCGACGTTCCCCAGAAGTAGAAACTGTTTTGCACGCGGCCCATCAAATGTTTCGGGACCATCTCCATCAAACTTGTGTTCATGGCGATGCCCCCCACGCCGCGCGCCGATCCCATTAGAGCGTAGACGAGTATCGCAGCGACCAGCCAGTGCGAGACCGGAGCGCAAATCACGCACGCAGCCAGCAGAGCCATGGAGAATGCGACGGAACGGCGTCCGCCAAGGCTAGCGATAATGGCGGGCGCATAGAGCGCGCTGAGAAACGCGCCGGTGCCCCATCCCGCGTTGAGCCAGCCGTAGCCAACCGCGCCGGCGTGGAAAATGCGTTCGCTCAAGGACGGAGTAACCACCACTCCCATGGTCATGGCGCCAAGGAATAGCGCCCAACTGATGCCGAGCAGTACGACTGGGCGATGATCGCGGAGAAAGTGCAAGCCTTCGCGCATCTCGCGCCAGAAGCTCTGGAACTGGGTCTCGGCGGCAAGAATGTCGGCGTGCAATTCTTCCGGACGCAGAACGACATGCCGGCCCTTGCGCACGGCAAAGTAACAACAGAATGACACAACGTAAGTGGATACATCGATCAACAGCACGCCGCCGAGACCGATGTGGTTATACATAAAGCCAACCAGCGATCCGGCGATGAGCCAGCCGCCTTGGACGCCAGCCAGCAGAAATGTATTCGATTGAACGAACTGTCCTTCGGGGGTGAGTTCCTGAATGAGTGCGGTGATGGTCGGCCAGAACATCCAGAAGCCCGCGGCGACGAGGGTGTTCATCAAGTAAAGCTCCCACACCTGCACGCGGTGTCTGAACGCGAGAATAGCGACGGCCACAATGATGATGGCACGCACGGCGTCGAGCCACATGACGAGGCGACGGCGGTCTTCACGGTCGATGATCACGCCGGTAAATGGAAGCATGAGCATGGCCGGAATGGTCTGCAGAACGGCGAATGTACCAAGCGCCATTTCCGAGTGCGTCGCTTCGAGGATGTACCAAGCCACGGCGGCCGAGTTCATCCCGCTGCCCAACATGGAGATCACGTTGGCGGCAAAGACGAAGCGCAGTGGGCGCCGGCTGAGGATGGTGCGCATACTTCTACTTTAGCCGAAGTGGACGCGAGTAATTCAGCGCGGCTTTCTTAAGCGGCGGTGGTTAACTTGTCCGATTCCTCGCGAATTCTCTTCCATGCGCGCTCAACATGCTTTGC
>PLUJ01000030.1 GCA_003165455.1 Acidobacteriaceae bacterium
GAAGGCAGCGAGATCTTCTTGACGATGACCGAGTGGCCGCTCACCGCAGTCGCCACCGACTTGGTCTTGATCAGGCAATCGGCGAACAACTTCGAAATCGCGCTCGACACCGTTCCCGAATCCACAATCATCGAATCCACAACGATGTCCGAGGCCAGGGGTTCCAGTCCCAGATGAGCCACTTCAATCTGCCCACCCTTCTTTTTCAGCTCGACTGCCTTAATGCTGGAAGAACCAACGTCAAGGCCTACAATCGTCTTCGCTCCCATTCCAAACATGTGCTCACCCTTTCGTAGCGGCACCATGCCGCTAACTATCCAGCTACTCGGATCCCGCAGCTCTGCTTGCTGCTTTCGGCTTGCGCTTGCTTTCCGGCTCCATCTGACTCGACTTCTCTTCCATCCACTGGTCCAGCTTCGATTTCTTGAAGCGCCACCGGTTTCCCAACTTGAACGCCGGAATACTCTGTTCCCCAACGTACTTGTACAGCGTGTCCGGACTGACTCCCAGGTACTGCGAAGCCTGGCGAATGTTCATCACTTCTCGCGAGTCAGCCATTTTTCTCTTCGCCCTATTCTCTTGCCCATCCACCAGAACTCTCGCGCTAGTATCTACGTCCCGCGCTTTTCGGTAGATGTCCGCGCCCTCCATGCTTATCGGTGGGCTTTCAGTGTCCAGAGCATATATCAGCCCTGAAAAACCCCAGGCTCAAGCGAGTTTCCCGTTTTTGCTGGGTTTTTAGCTGTTTTTCTGGAATGAAAAAAATCGAACCTGGCAGGGCTAACCTATATGTTGTGGTCTTCGGCGGCTTTATTACTATTACGAGTGGTGGTCATGCAAATCGTTCCTTCTACCACGCGTACCCATGACTGAAGTACTACAGACGGTACGGAAGTACTGTGTCTCTAGCGCAAATGATTGATTTTGCTACGAGGAGGGTCGATCAATGGCCGGTCAACGTTCACCAAGAGCGGCTATTCTGGAACCGGAGGAACTTCCACTTCGTTGCGGATTTCTACCGCATTCGTCTCTGCTGCCACGTCACCTGTACTGCGCATCTCGACTGTACTTCTCTACTGTACGTCGGCAACCTTGCCGTCTTTGAAAGTCACTTTCATATCTTTGTAGTAGTACATCTGCTTGGTGCCCAGAGTGACTTTCTTGTCGGGCTTGCCCAGTGCCGCCTCGACCTGCGCAGGCGTCATACCCATCTCAATACTAGCCGGCTCGGCCGAAGGCTGGGCGGCTTGCGGCTGCTGCGCCTGCTCCGGAGCGGCTTGCTGGCCGCCTTGATCCCCGCCCTTCGCTGGCTGTTGATCATCACTACTAACCGCGAGAAGCGTCCCAATCGTGTCCTCCACTTCCCCCGCACCAGCCTTCGCCAGCGCACCCTTGGAAAATTGGAAGACGATTTGCGCTTTGTTATAGGTTGTAGGATCGGTTTTGTTGCACGTGTCACAAGCCACAATTCCCATCGTGACCGTATCCTTTTCCACGTTCACATCGATCTTGGCCGGATAGACCTTGTCGCCCTTCGCGAATAACTTAGTCGTCTGTTCATCTTGCCCAAACCTCTTCTTGAGCATCCCTAGCCCCTTTTGGGCCACCATGCTCGGCGGATGAATCACTCCATTCTCGTATCGGTTGGTCGAAAGGCCGGTATCTTTGTAGGCGATCCCAATGACGCCGCCTTTCTGCACGTCCAACAACGTCCCCTCCTCCACCACCGAATAGCCGCTGCTATCCGATCCCATCTTGACCAGCTTGTATTGCGCTGCCAACTGTTCTTGCAGCGTCNNTTGTGGCCGCAAGAATTACCGTTCCCGCGATCGCTTTACGAAACATAGGCGACATCGTACCCTCCGCAAAATTGCTGACGCAATCAACTTTTTTGCAAAATTTTCGAACCGTACTTCGTCTGGAATGGATATGGATATGGATACGCCACGCCCGGGAGAAGATCTTTCAACGTACCAGCAGGAAGCGCCGCTTCCGACGCTTCCTGCCATGAACCACCAGCTACTGACTTGCCACGTGACTCGCTGCTTACCGCATTTCGCCTACTGCGCCCCGCCACCCGACGGTGCGGCCGCGGTTTCCTGCTTGACCTGCGCCTCAGTCTGATTCGCCTGTTGCTGCTGGTTTTGCAGTGCCTGCGCCGCCGTGTTATCCGGTGGCGGAGGTGGAACGTCGGAAGGCGAAGTACCCGTATCCGGAGCCTTCGGCATCCCGCCCGTCCCCTGTTTCTTCGCCAGCTCGCCCATGCCGTTCTGCAGAGTCTCCTGGAAATGGTTGTACATTTCCTGCAGATCGTCCACTTTCACGGCCACCGTTTGCCCTGAAGGACAGTCGCCCTTCTTGGTCGCCGATACGCTGGCATTCACCGTGTTATCGGCATCCGGAGTGTCGGTCAGCCGCGTAACCACATCACCCGCGGTCAATCCGCATTCCTGACCGTTGGCCACCACCGTTACATCCGAATCCACCACAAACGTACGCTGTGCCGGATCCAGCGCCGGAGGCGGAGCTTGTGCACTGGCATCGCTCGGCGCTGGAGCCGCCGCTGGCGCGGGACCATTCGACGCACCCGCCGGCGCTTCCGCCTGCTGCGCCGCCAACTGAGCTTTCACTTCCTCGGCAATGGCCTCCTTCACCTCGGGCGTCAACGCTACTCCATTCGAAGCTGCCGGACCTGCATCTACGCCGCCTCCACCCCCGCCGCCACTCGCTTCAGCGTCGGCTGCCATGGCATCCGCGTTCGCCTCGGATCGCGCCGCATAAGCCGACTGCAAGCTTTGCGCGACCAGATAATCCGTCAGCCAGAATGCCGGCGACGCATAATATGGATACGGATTCCACCATCCGCCATAGAATCCCCACCACGGTGCTCCGCCCCAACCCCAGGCTCCTACGCCCCAATAAACTGGTGCGCCCCACGGATGATAGCCCCACCCGTAAAAGCCAGGATGAAAATAGAATCCTGGACGCCAGCCATAGTAAGCGTGCCCACCCCAACCATAG
>PLUJ01000220.1 GCA_003165455.1 Acidobacteriaceae bacterium
TTGCCATGGAGTTTCTGGAAGGGGTAATCCTCAAGAACAGCATTGCCGGGCGCCCGTTACAAACCGAAACTTTATTGTCGCTGGCCATCGACATCGCTGGTGCACTTGGGGCCGCTCACTCCAAGGGCATCATTCACCGGGACATCAAGCCGGCGAANNCCAATATTTTCGTCACCAAACGAGGCCACGCAAAGATTCTCGATTTCGGTCTGGCGAAAATAGACCCCGCTCGCCGCAGCAGCGAGAGCGGGAGTGGTTCCGATCCCACGCTCGCGGATAAGGACCTTACCACGCTGAACGGCACCGTGGGCACCGTGAGCTACATGTCTCCGGAACAGATCCAGGGCAAGCTCCTGGACGAACGGACCGACCTGTTTTCCTTCGGCGCCACTCTTTATGAAATGGCGACGGGGCGTCTGCCTTTCGAACGGGAAACCGACCCAGCGACCTTTGGAGCGATTCTCCACGAAAGTGCAGTCGTGCCCAGCCACTGGAATCCCGACTTGCCTCCGCAACTGGATGAGATCATCGGGAAAGCTCTGGAGAAAAATCGCGATCTTCGTTACCAGCATGCCTCGGAATTGCGGGCCGATCTCATGCGTCTAAAGCGAGACGGACCATCGGGGCGCTATGCCACCACTATCTCTGTGGGCAGTACCGGTCTTTCGTCTGCAAGCGAAACCACACGGTTCGCCCCTTACGTCCACAAAACCGCGGGGCTGAGGCGGAAGGGCTGGGCCATTGCGGCCGGTGGGTTCGGTCTCTTACTTGTTGCCTTGCTGTTCTACTTTTACTCACGCTCAGTCCCCGAACCCAAAGTATCGGGCTACATTCCCGTCACGCATGATGCCAGTCAGAAAGACCTCATTGGCACGGACGGAGCACGGCTTTACTTCAACGAATACGCAGCAGCGGGCTTGGCCATCGCGCAAGTCTCCCGCTCGGGAGGTGATGTCGCTCAAGTGCCGATCCCGGCAACCACTTCATTACTCGCGGTTTCCCCCGATGGCGCAACCATGCTCGTTGCGCCAGCGCTCAACAACCGAATTGCGCTAGGGGCAAACGAGGTTGGGCCATTTTGGGCGGTTCCTACGCTTGGCGGTTCCCCTCGCAGGCTGGGCGAGGCAAACGCCGCTGTCTGGTCTCCCGATGGCAAGAATATTGTCTACGCTAAGGGACACGATTTGTTCGTGGCCAAAAGCGATGGCTCCGACTCGCAAAAGCTCGTCTCGCTTCCGGAGGCGGCTTTCGACCCCGCGTGGTCACCGGACGGCAACGTGATTCGATTCAGCGTCGGCGGCTACGCCACTGCGCAACGCTCGCTCTGGCAGGTTTCAGTCAACGGAACAAATCTTCATCCCCTATTCTCAGGATGGCACACACCTCCCGACGAATGTTGCGGTAAATGGACTTCCGACGGCAAGTACTTCGTTTTTCAATCCAAAGGCAACATCTGGGCCGAGACCGAAAAAGGAAGTTGGTTTAGAAAAGCCCCTGAACAAGCCGCTCAGTTAACCACCGGTCCCATGACGTTTTCCTCGCCGCTGCCCAGCAAAGATGGGAAACAATTGTTCGTGGTGGGAACGCTGGCGCGCGGGGAACTGACTCGCTATGACGCGACGTCGGCGGCCTTTGTTCCATTTCTTTCCGGAATTTCAGCGGAAAGCGTCAGCTTTTCCAAAGATGGGCAATGGGTGGCCTATGTAAGCTTTCCAGAAGGAACGCTCTGGGCCAGCAAATCCGACGGCTCCCAGCGTGTGCAGCTTAGCTACCCTCCGCTGTACGCCATGCAGCCGAGCTGGTCGCCCGATGGCAAGCAAATCGTATTTTTTGATTTTTCGCCTGGCCAGAGGTCGAAATTATATTCCGTCTCAATGTATGGCGGAGCACCACGAGAACTGCTTCCCGATGACTCCCAGGGACAATTGGATCCTTCCTGGTCGCCCGATGGAACAAAAATTATTTTTGGCGCCGCTTCCTCCGATCCAAACTCCACCGTCAGAATCTTCGACGTGAACACTCATCAAATTACGATCCTGCCTGGTTCAAAAGGCTTGTTCTCCCCGCGCTGGTCACCCGACGGACGCTATGTCGTCGCGATCCCTCCGAATCCGCACACGCTTACAATGTTTGATTTTGACAGCCATACCTGGAAGCCAATCGGTAACCAGACGGCGGACTTTCCCAATTGGTCGAGCACCGGAGAATACCTCTACTTCTTGCATGAAGGAGAGCAGCCGGCTGTGATGCGAGTCCGCATTCGCGACAGGAAGCTCGATCGCGTGGCCGATTTGAAAACCTTCCGGCAGGCAGGCTACTTCGGTTATTGGCTGGGAATGGCACCCGACGATTCCCCGCTTCTACTCCGCGATACAGGTACTCAGGAGATCTACGCGCTGGATTGGCAAGCCCCGTAATCAACAATTGGGGGATTCGCACTCCAATTACTAGCTGGTGAGCCAATTTCGTTAATCTGATTCTTTGCTTAATCCTTCAGAGCAAGATCCGACAAACCCACTTTTTGTCCGTGTACGCGAATCTCTCTTACAATCTCCAGGGCCAGCGCGAGAGCACGCCGTCCGTCGTCCAGCGACACAACTGGTGAAGATCGCTGCCGCACTGCATGAAGAAACGATCGCAACTCCGCATGCAACGGCTCTTCCGACGTGACCGGCGGTTTGCCAACATTGATCTGCGGGTTCACGCTCGGAGATGCGGAAGGCAATCCGTCCTTCCCCACAGAGAAGACCAGCACCTCCTGGCGGCCGTAATCCACGGAGATATATTGGCCCGGCTGGAAGAACCGAAGCTTTCGCACCCGCTCTGTCGATACGCGGCTGGCGGTGAAATTAGCCACACATCCTGATTCGAATTCCAGCCGGACGTTTGCGATATCCACCTTGCCGGAAAGAATTGGCAAACCCACCGCGCGAACTTCCTTCACCGGAGACTTCACGAACGAAAGAACTATATCGAGATCGTGGATCATCAGATCGAGAACAACATCTACATCGAGCGATCTTGGAGTGAACACGCTCAGCCGGTGCACCTCGAAGAACATGGGTTGCGTGAGCAGCGGAAAAGTAGCGCGAACCGCGGGATTGAAGCGTTCCAGGTGTCCGGTTTGCGCAACCCGTTTGTGCGTCACGGCCAGCTTCACCAGTTCGTCGGCCTCCGCCAGCGACAGCGCGAGCGGTTTTTCGATCAACACATCCACTCCCGATTCCATGAGGATCCGCGCCACATCCAGATGATGAACCGTCGGCGCTGCCACTGACGCCGCGTGGATTCTGCCGTGAGTAGTCAACATTTGATCGACAGATCCGAAGGCGCGGCAGCCGAACTCGCGCGCTACCGTGTCCGCACGGTCCACATCCGGATCAACCACGGCCACCAGCCGGACGGGTTCGCCTTGCTGTTCCAATTCCTTGTAGACGCGAGCGTGGTTGCGTCCGAAAACGCCCACGCCGATCACCGCGACCAACATCGTATTTTCAGTTTGCAGGAAAGAGTCTCGAATGGCCGGTTGCCAGGAAATGTAGGAATTGTAAATGGAAAAGCGACGGGAGGCTCAGGGATTCTGCCCGTTTTGGCGATTCAAAGTACGGCGATTCAAAGGTGCCGCGATTCAACCAAAATAGGTTTTTCCAGAGTCGATGACCCAGTCCCCAATCACACGATCACACTCGTCTCGCGGCCTTCTTCAAAATCGCAATCTGTCCCGCATGATACAGCTCGTGCTGCGCCACGCCGTGTAGCATGAAATGGAAGTCGTAATCCTTGCCCGGAACCCGGTCCCGTAAGCGAGGCTCCGGCAACTCCGCGACCATCTTCACCAGGCTGTCGTGAGTCAGCCTTGCCTGTGCAACTGCTTCGCGCCACGCTACTTCGTCAACCTTTGAAATAGGAGGAAAATCGGCATCGCCGACGAGCTGAGTCGTTTCTCCGTTCAGCCGTCGGCAAGCGACGCCATCCCACGCCGCGATATGCAGCACAAGTTCCCAGATGCTATGAACTTCAGGCAATGGCTTGGCCGCAGATGTCTCAGCATCGACGTCTTCCAGCAGTTCAAGCAACGCGGGACCATGCCAGGCATCGCCCTCAAACGCGCGACGCAACTCTTCGGCGATCAGGCCGGATTCGGTAATACGCAACATCGTGGTTTGACCTCTCTAGAACCGCTTCACCTAGTTATGGTTGGCCTCGTTTGCGCGTATTGCTCAGACAGCCTCAATCGCAATCCCCGCCGCATTCGCCGCTTCGATCACTTTTTCCCCATCGAGCAGTAAACATTTTCCGGCATCGAGCCCCAGGCACGTTGCCCCTGCGGCCTGCATCGCGTCGATGGTCTTTACGCCGATAACCGGCACGTCGAAGCGCATGTCCTGGTTGGGCTTTGCGATTTTTACCACGGTAAGGCCTCGGCTGAGCGTGGACGCATCGCCGTGCAGCGAGGCCATGATCTCTCCCGCGCGTGCAATCGTCGCGTCGGTGCCCTCCATGGCTTCCACCGCCACACAGGCGGATTCCGCGATCACCACGGTTTGTCCAATGTCATGCTGTGCAAGCTCGCGCGCGACTGCCCGGCCGTAGTCGACATTCTTCCGTTCCTGTTCGCCAGGGGACCGTTGCGTCAGTACGCCGGGTCTCACCAGAAGAGGTTCCAGCAGCCACGTGGAATTCTGCAGTGTGATGCCTTCGTCCGCCAGAATCTTCGCGATTGCCGCCAGCAGGCTGTCCGTATTGCGCGTGCCAAGAGAGAGCAAAAGCTTGGCTAGTCGCCAGTCCGGCCGGATCGCAGAGAAAATCTGCTTGTGCTTCACCTGCCCCGCCATAATGGCGCGGCTCACGCCTGAACGCTGAAATGTTTCAATCAACTTGGACAGCTCGCCGAGCGATAGCCATTGCACCGAAGCCGCGCCGCGAGAATCAATCTCGGGCGAGGTTTCCTCCTTGATCGCAACCACAACCACCTCATACCCGGCGGCCCGCGCCGCATCCAGCACGAGGAATGGAAACGTTCCGTTGCCCGCGATAAGGCCGATGCGTTCCATAGTTCGGGTAGAAGTTCGGGTAGAAGCTCTCTTGGAGACGTTGCTTGCAATGCTCTGTCCGTGAGAGAGACGTAAAATATTTACGACTCGACGATGGATTTACTTAATCACTCCTCTTTCCGAACTCTCAATAAATCGAATCAGCAAATCCACATCGTCTCCCCGATCCGTCTCGGCCTTCAGTTTCTCCAAAGCCTGCGACGTATTCAGTTTCGAAGCCAGCAGTGTTTTATAAGCATGGTGAATTTTGCTGATGCGTTCCGCTGAAAATCCGCGGCGCTCAAGTCCGAGTTTATTCATCCCGTAAGCATGCGTGTTGCGCGCTGCCGAGGTCATGGAGAACGGGAGTACATCCTGTGTAATCGTCGTGCCGCCGCCAATGTAGGAATGCGCTCCGATACGCACATACTGGTGCACCGGGCACAGCGCGCCGACCACTGCCCATTCTTCCACCGTCACATGTCCGCCCAGCGTCGCGCCATTCACCAACATGCAGTGGTCGCCGATTACGCTATCGTGTCCAACATGCGCGTAGGCCATAATGAGCGTGTGGCTGCCAACTGTGGTCAGCCCACCACCCTTCACCGTACCGCGACTGATAGTGACGTACTCGCGAATCTCGTTGTAGTCGCCAATTTCCAGCCGCGTGGCTTCGCCCCGATACGAAACATCTTGCGGCGCCATCCCGATCGCGCAGAAGGGAAAAAATGAATTGTCACGGCCAATCTTCGTCGGTCCTTCAATCGCCACATGGGATACCAGGCGGCATCCCTCGCCGAGTTCGACATCGGAGCCAATCACACAGTAGGGACCTACCTGGCAGGATGCTGCCACGACTGCCCGCTCGTGAACGATTGCAGTAGGATGAATCGCCGTTGGCTCATTCATGGTTGCTGCCGGGCTCTGCATGGAACTCTGCCTCATTCCGTGGCCGCGCCGTCGCCACCGTCGCCGCTTCGACGTGAACGGTCAATCAGTTGGCAGGATACCGTTGCTTCCGCCACTCGCTTATCCGCAACGTATGCGGCCCCATACATCTTTACGGCGATCATTCGTGGTACGGCACGCCAGCCTTTCACTTCTACTTCAATCCTAAGCTGGTCGCCTGGACTTACCGGACGGCGAAACTTGGCGCGCTCGATTCCGGTGAAGACGATCACTTTGTGCTCGCGATCTTCCACCTCCGTCAGCAGCAGCGCTCCGCCCGCTTGCGCGATCGCTTCCACAATCAGCACTCCGGGCATGATCGGCAATCCGGGAAAGTGGCCATTAAAAAAAGGTTCGTTAATCGTGACATTCTTGATCGCGACAATGCTTTCTTTTCTTTTCAACTCCAGCACGCGGTCGATCAGCAGAAACGGGTAACGGTGCGGCAGAATTCTCAGAATGTCGTGGATATCGAGCGAAATCTTCTGCGCACTCTCGGACGTTTCGCTCGCTGGTGGGGTAGTCTCAATCATAATCCGTTCCAAACAGCTTGAAGATTATACTGTACCGCGTTGCTTCACAATGGTCTCAAAGGCTCATAAAAGAAGGTTTCCCTCGCAAAAGATGACTGCGAATAAAATCCCAGCTACCGAAGCAGCGCTGCGAACTTCAGTGCTGGAAACTGCATGGATCGAGAGGCTGCGTTATTTCGAACAGCGCCGGTCCAGCATGATCGAAACCATTCGCGAGCTGGTCGAGCTCGAGTCGCCCAGCGACGACAAGCCAGCCCTCGACCGGACCGCTGCATTCCTCGCGCAGAAGTTCAAAGCGATTGGCGGACGAATTCACTTCCATCGAAGTAATCACTCTGGCGACACCCTGCAGATCGACTTCCCGGCGTCGAGCCTTAAGGGATTAGCCAAGCCACAGCCAGTTTTGCTGCTTGGCCACTATGACACCGTTTATCCTCTCGGAACCCTTGCCACCATGCGCTGCACGCTCGAAAAAGGCCGCCTCCGCGGACCGGGTGTTCTCGATATGAAGTCAGGCATTGCGCTCATGCTCCATGCCATCGAAGCGCTGCAAGCCTGGCACGGCGCGCTGCCCAGGCCAGTCACGGTTTTTCTGGTTTCCGATGAAGAAGTGGGCAGCCATTCTTCGCGAAAGATCACCGAAGCATTGGCGAAAGAGTCCGCTGGAGTGCTCGTCCTGGAACCTGCCGCCGGGCTGCGAGGCGCGGTCAAAACTGCGGGCAAAGGTGTGGGCGAATATACGCTCCGCGTGAAAGGTATCGCAGCACATGCCGGACTTGATCCCGGCAAAGGACACAGCGCGATTCTTGAACTCGCACGCCAGATCGCGGCAATCGCTAAGCTGAATAATTTGAAGCAAGGATTATCGGTAAATCCTGGCGTGATTCAAGGCGGAACACGCACCAATGTGATTGCAGCGGAGGCGTCCACCGGCATTGATGTGCGCATCAAAAGCGCAAAGCAAGCCCCCAGCATCGACCGCAAACTGCGCTCCCTCAAGCCATTCGACAAGCACTGCAAACTCGAGATGACCGGAGGTATCAACCGCCTTCCGATGGAGCGAACTGCCGGAGTCGCGGCGCTCTACAAAAAAGCTCTGCAGATTGCCAGACAAGTGGGATGGAAGATCGAGGAAGCGGCCGTAGGCGGTGGCTCCGACGCAAACTTCACCGCCGGCATGGGCATCCCCACCCTCGACGGCCTGGGCGGTGTGGGCGAGGGTGCGCACGCCGCCCACGAGTACATCGTCATTTCCGAACTGCCGCGAAGAGCGCTGCTACTGGCCGGCATGATCGAAAGCGTTTAGACGATCCCTTCTTTGACTCCGCCCGTGCGGTAGCCTAGACTTTTCCTAGGGACTTCTGCTGGCCTGCGCGGATTCCCTGGCGTCAGAGATGGAGGAATTATGGGTGAAGGCCTTTTTCAGCCTTTGCATTTGATTTTGCTTGTAGCGATCGCACTTCTGGTCTTCGGGACCGGCAAGTTCACCGCCGTCGGCAAGGGTTTGGGCGAAGGCATCCGTAACTTCAAATCCGCGATGAAAGATCCCGAGGAGGACAAGGACAAGAAAGATAAGAAAGAAGAAGAAAAGAAATCCTAGCCCGGTTGCAGTCCGCCTCGTTTTCTTTCCTCTTCGCGTTTACGCCATCGTAATCGACTACCCGAGGGTCGCCCGCCGTTCAAACTGCTCCCCGCTCGCGCAGCATCGCATACACCAGCGCCACCGGCAGTCCCACCACATTGCTATAATCGCCTTCAATGCGCGGAATCCAGCGCGAGGCAATGCCTTGAATCGCATATGCTCCCGCCTTGTCCATAGGCTCGCCGGTCGCAACGTAGTCACGGATCTCATCGTCGGCAAATTCGCACATGGTCACGAGCGTGGTCTCGGAAGCGGCCTTGGTTTTACTGGCCACTGGCCATCGGCCACTGGTCACTGGACTCACAAGGCACACTCCGGTAATCACCACATGCGTGCGCCCCGACAACAATCGCAACATGCGGGCAGCATCCTCTGCATCGCGAGGTTTGCCGAGGATAATGTCATCGACCACAACGATAGTATCCGCGCCCAGCACGCATTGCTGCGGGGTGCTTTGAAAAACCACCAACGCCTTTTCCCGTGCCAGCCGTTCCGCGCAATCTCGCGGAGATTCACCGGCAAGCGGCGTTTCATCAATGTCAGCGGCCTGCACCGTAAACGAAATCCCCGCGTTGCGCAGCAACTCCTGGCGGCGAGGCGAGGCCGAAGCAAGGATAAGCATGGAAGTCAGATTCTAAAGCCTTGCACTGACCACTGGCCACTGTAGTCATCTACTCCCCACCACCCCCCGCACCGATTCAATCAGCTTGCCGGAATCGTAGCCGATCCCGTCTTTGAACACAGTCTCCACGTTCTCGATGTCTTCAATCTGCTTCGACGGATCGCCCTTAATCACCACCAAATCCGCCTGCTTGCCCGGAGCAATCGTACCAATCTTGTCAGCCTCGTTTAGAAATTGAGCACCGTTGAAAGTCGCAATGTGAATCGCCTCCACCGGCGTGAACCCCGCTTCCACCAGCAACTCTACCTCGCGTTGATCGCCAAATCCCGCGATCACGCCCCCCATCCCGGTCGGATCCAAACCGGCCAGCAGCACACCGCCGGCTTGCACGAAAGCATGCTCGAATTCCATTTCTTTCTGGAAGGCCGCTGGCCAAGGAGAAACGTCGCTTCCGTATGCCTTGCGCAGCCCCTTCGCATCGCTCGACCGCACCCGATTCCAAAGCAGCGCGCTCCGCGCATCGGGAGAAAGCGCATCGAGCACTCGCTTCTCAAGCGTCGGCCGCCCCGAGAAACTCCCCATCTCAAACACCGGAAGCGTCGAGGTGA
>PLUJ01000082.1:0-6095 GCA_003165455.1 Acidobacteriaceae bacterium
TGATGTCCGCATGACGCATGAGCCGTTGTTGTACCGCTATTGATGTGCCAACAGCATCGAGCCATGAGCGGTAAGAGTGGCGCATGGTGTGCGTTCCCAGCTTTCCAACTCCTGCATCCGTTGCTGCATTTTGGAAGACGCGCCAGACCCACGGATAAGACCACGGCAACCGCCCTAACTGTGTTGGGCTGGCGAAAATCCAGTCTGTAGCAGCAGAGAATTGCGTGCTCTGTCGCCACGTCGCCAGTACGGCGATCAGTATGCTATCAACGCTGATCTGCGNNATCGACAGTCAGACTGCCATTGAGCCAATCAACATCGGCCCAGCGCAAGGCTAGGCATTCGCTGATTCTCAAGCCAAGGCACAGCGAGACGACCGCGATTGTGCGAAAAGGATCGCTCAGATGATGCACGAATGCTTGAAACTCCTCTACGCTTAGACTGCGCGGACGTTGTGCTCTTGAAGTTGCGGCTTTAACGCTGACAAGTTCGACGGGATTCCGCTGATACGGAACGTCTCCCCGCCACATGCAGTAGTCCCACAGTTTACGAAGCAAGCCTCGAATGTGGACCTTGCTCTTAGGTGCGAGGCTCAGGGAAATTAGCCACAGCTCGATAGGGCGGGCTTGAAGATCGGTCAGAGGACACATGCCCCACTTCGGCAAAATGTGGCCGCTGATCCAACACTCGTAGCTGCGTCGTGTGCTAAATCGCTGTGGCATCTTTTCTGCCCTGTACTGCTCAACCAGTGTGCTGACGGTTGGTACGGCCTTGTTGCTCGCAGGTGCTGGCGTGGAGCGTAGCGTCTCAGCTGCTTTCCACGCCGCGGACTTTGTTGGATACTGCTGCTTACTGCCGATGAGCTTGGAACGTCGCTTCCCATCTACGCTAGTAAGGAGATTCCAAGTCTTTCGGCGCTTGTCGAAAACTAATGATCCTCGTTGATGCCGTGCTCGTTTCATTAATCTGCTCCTTTCATTTCGAGCACGGACGGCGCTGAGGAGCATAACACACCTGCGGCTTGTGCAAAGAGCATGGCATTAAGATCGGCCTTCTGAAACCGCCAAACTTTTCGCTGAATCCCGGACAGAGGGTATCCCCGGACCTTTCCTTGCCTCACCCAAAGCAGCAGTGTCCGGGGCTTCACTTTTAGAAAGGCAGCGGCTTCTTCAGCTGTTAGCCATTCCGCGTACATCGCGTACATTTCTGCATCTGTGGGTTTCTGCACGTTCGCTCACCATCCCCATACACAATTGCAATCAATCACTCTGATTTCTTGCGGCATTAATCTTCGCAGTTAATCTGTCCCGCGCTTTGAAGCGGGGGATTTTCCGCCACCTTGGATTACTCTTTCGAGTTCTGATTACTCGACGCTCGGAAACCGAAGCTGCTCTACGCCCGACTAAGCCGATACTAGTTGACGAACGCGAAAACAGTGCTTAACTTTTAACTCATGTCAAAAAAGGCAAGCCAGTGGTTAATCCCTCAAAAACAATTCGAGGGACAAAAACCCGGTAAATCGTTAGTTAAATGGCTCAATGATCCTCGCCTCGACCCGAAGTTCTTGGAAAAGTTACTGTTTGAGGCTCAGGCTGTGTTTCGGGGCGCTGTGCAGTATGGAAACTTGGAAAAGCTGAATGTCGCTCGCAATCAGAAGAAACTGCCTCCGGCATTTTGGGACTCTTATACGAGATTAAACGATACGTTGGCGGCGTTCACTTACGCACCGCAAATCGACTTGCAGGAGTTCCCAGAGGAGCGGGTGAGCTGGATTTTAGTCGCTGAGAAGTCCCCAATTGCGTTGCTCAGTGTGCAGGTCAGGTGTGTGCTACAGCTTATAGAGCAAGGGGCGATCCTTAAGATTCGCAGATGTCAGCAGTGCAAAGTGTGGTTTTTTGCCCGTTCCTCGAATCAAGAGTACTGCAAAACCTCTTGCCGGATTAAACATTTAACGGGAACAGAGAAATTTAAAAAGCATCGACGTGAGTTCATGCGTAAATACAACAAACTCCAAAAATCTGGCAAGGTGAAATGAACCCTACTTGTATCGGCAGCGGCCAACCGACCTGTGGCGGCGTTTACGGCGACGGCACCGTTTTCGAACTGACACTCAACCAAAGAGGAAACTGGATTGAAACGATAATCCACAACTTCGGCAGCGCAACCGACGGCAGGACACTCTTCTCGTCCTTGGTCTTGGACTCGTCCGGTAACCTCTACGGCACGACTAACGCGGGCGGGGCGAATGGTGTCGGCACAGTCTTTGAGCTGACGCTCGGCGCGAACGGCTGGGCGGAAACTATCTTGTACGACTTCGGCTCCACCGGTGCGGACGCATCTCACCCCTATGCAGGGCTTATCTTCGATTCAAGTGGCAGCCTATACGGCACTACCCTTCAGGGCGGCCATTACGGCGGCGGGACAGTTTTCCAGTTATCAAACGACGGACAGGGTCACTGGACGGCCAAGACGCTGCACTCTTTCGGCGGTTTCGAGGATGGGATTGCGCCTTACGGCGGTGTAGTTTTCGACCCTGCAGGAAACCTTTACGGAACCACGGAAAGCAGCGGGCCGCACTATCCATGGCTGGGAGGAACGTTATTCGAGCTAACCCCTCAGACCGGTGGAGAGTGGACGGAAACTCTGTTGCAACGCTTCGCCTACCAAGTCGGCAATCCTTTTGACGGTTTCTTCCTAGACGCATTCGGGAATCTTTACGCTGCCGGTTACTACAACGGCGTTTTCGAACTCATTCCGCAAGCGGGCGGCGGCTGGAGTTTCAAAGGTCTGGGCGTTAACAACTCCTTCCTTGATAGCCTTCACCCTTATGGAGGAGTGATTGTGGACTCCTCAGGCAACGTTTACGGTACCGCACTGTATGGAGGCACTCACGGTTACGGGACTGTTTTTGAGATCACACCGTAAAGCCGGGCGGTCCAGTCCAGCCCTTCCGAGGAATTGAAGCACGATTGGCAGCTGATCGAGGCGCTGCCCGATTACGATGACGACTCTACTGAGAATTTGCGATACCTTCGATATCAGACCTGAGTGGTTGTTCAAAGGACTGTACCCTCGGAAAAAGACATAATCGGGAGACTGAGGAAGACGGCGTACCGCTTCTCCGCAACAAGATATTTGTCAACGATTTGCAATTGATTGCAGCCGCCAACATCTCAGACTTCTGGCAGTTACTTCTGGTCTGCGCTACAAACCGCAGAAACATGCAGGGCTGTAGCACTCCAGCGAAAATCACACCCGTAGGAAGACGATTGCGGGTATTCTTAGGGTTCGGAAGCCTAGGTTCGCAAGGTAAAAGTCTGCGGGCACTATTGCAGCCTCGCGTACTCCGCTTTCGCTTGTTTCAGAATGGGAACATCGGGGTCGGCGTCTTTCCAGAGCGTGAGGAAATCCTGATAGGCCGCCTTGGCTTTCGCGGTGTCGCCCGCCATCGCGAAGGCGCGACCGATTTGGAGATGCGCGAGGGCACCAATGGGTGAGTTCAAAACAAGCCCGCGATGATCGACGAATTTCTGAAATTCCGCGGCCGCCCGGCTGCCGTCGTGGAGCATGAGATAGGCTTCGCCACGCACATATACCGGAAGAAGGTTGCCCGTGTCCCCCAGTTCTATCGCGCTCGCTGCCTGCAGTAATTCAAGCGCCCGTTTCGGGTCTTTCCGTTGCACGGCGACAGCCGCGCGAATTGCGGGCAACCGATATCTGTGGACGAGCGTATCCAAGGGGAAATTTTTGTCGAGTTCAGCCGTCAGCTTTTCGGCCGCTACGGTATCACCGGCGCAGGCCAAGGCGAAGGCAGCGATGGACTGCACATCGCGGTTCGGGGCGAGATTGATTGCGGCCTGGGCATCGGCGCGAGCCTGCTTCGGGTTGCCGAATCCCGCTTCGCGTAATGCGGCCTCCGCCTGATACGCCGCGGCGGTTTCCTTGGCGTCGCTGAGTTCGGCTGACGCCATCGCGCGGCGCGTGAGTTCGCGCGCGTCCCTCAGCTTCCCATACCAGGCTGCCGTGTCCGCTTGGGTCGCCAGGAGCCAATCTTCCGCGCCCGGCTTGCCCATGGCGGCGGAAGCTACCTGCGCCATCTGCGCCGCATCGCCCTTCAGGAAGGCCAACTGATAGCGGACTGCAAGCAGGTCCTCGCTCTCCAGCTTGCGATCCTCAGCTTGTTTAGACACTCTCTCGGCATCATCGAGTCGGTTAAGGTTTGTATAGTCGCCCCCGAGGACTGCGTAGTTGAGTGCGGAGTTTGGCTCTAAACGTAGTGCTTCGCGGGCCTCCTCTAATGCCATTTCCAGATTTCCAAGGCTTGCGTAAATAGATTGCAGGTGCACGTGGAGGGCATAGTCCCTCGGGTAGGTCTGCTGCCAAAGCCGGTATTCAGGCACTGCCTTCTCCAGCTCTCCGGTCGCTTTCCAGTAGTAGTTTGCCTCAATGTAGAACCGCTCCCGCTCGCTTACCTTCTCCCGCAGCGCATAAGCCTTTCGGAGATTTTCCGCGTCACGCCCCGGCTCGTTGAGATTGTCGTAGACGCCCGACAGGGCCCGGTAGGCTATTGCGAAATTCGGGTCAAGTTCCACAGCCCGCTTGAGGTAAGGAAGAGCGGCATTGTTGCCCTCGGCAAAGAACACCCTGCGCCCCATACTGTAGGCTCTGAGCGCCTCCAGCGACGGCGTGGTTACCTCTTCGACCGGGGTGGCATACTTCTGCACGGAGCTCAGCGATTCGCCCAGTTCGCGGCGCAAGCTGACGGCGGCGGCATCGAGAGCTTTGAGCACCGCTTCTTTACCCGTGGCTTGCTCCTGAACTTCGGCCAGAATGTCGCCGGTGGTGCAGTTCGCTGCCTTCACGCCGATCACATATTGAGTCCCCAGGCTGGCGATCGAGCCGGTCAAAGTGGCCTTGCTGCCGGTGCGTTGGCAAACTTCGCGGGCGACCTCAGGCGTCAGGCGGTCGCCCGCCGAACGACCCATCCGCCGGAGAGTGTCGTTCACTTTGCGTTCGGAAAGCACATCGAGAAAGGGGGACTGCTCGAGCTGGAGGGAGAGTCCCTGTTTCAAGGCATCGTCGAAGACAGCGTCGCTCGTCATGTTGGTGAAATCCGACAAGACGATGGTGTCTTTGTCAGTAAGTTTTGGGCTTGGGTGGAGATAGAAGTAAGCAACTGCTGACAGCGCCAGCATGGCCAGGATGGCAGGAGCAATCACCCTCCATTTCTTAATGCCAACGGCGGCTGTGGGCTCCGCACTGATCATCACTCGGGATGAATCCGTATCGCGCTTCATCCGGCGCATGTCGGTTCGGATGTCGGCTGCGTTCTGGTAGCGCAAGTCGCGGTCTTTTTCCAGACACTTGGCGATGATCCGTTGTAATTCCGGAGGCACGTCAGGATTGAGACGCACTGGGGGAACTGGTTCTCGGTTCAGAATGGATTCGAAGATGACTCCGGTGCTTTCGCCACGGAAAGGCAAAGTGCCGGTGGCCATTTCGTATAACACGACTCCGAAGGAAAATAAATCTGTGCGGTGGTCCAACTCCTTCGCTCGAATCTGCTCGGGCGACATATAGGAGACGGTCCCGACCGCCGTTCCCGGACTTGTCAGGCGATCTTCGACGGTCGCGGTTGAGGGTGGCGTCAGACTTCCACGGTCCACGCTGCTGAGGACGGGTATCACTTTCGCTAAGCCAAAGTCAAGAATCTTGGCATGCCCGCGCCGGGTCACGAAAATGTTTGCGGGTTTGATGTCGCGATGAATAATTCCTCTGGCGTGCGCGGCATCCAGTGCGTCGGCGATTTCAATCGCCAGAGAAAGCAAGATATCTGTCTCGACAGGCTTTCCGCCGATGCGATGTTTGAGCGTCACGCCATCGAGAAATTCCATGGCGATGAACGCTTCCCCTTGCTGGTCGTCGATCTCGTAGATGGTGCAGATGTTGGGATGATTCAGTGCGGAAGCCGCTTTCGCTTCGCGCTGAAAGCGGATGAGCGTCTGCGGGTCTTTGGAAATCTCATCGGGCAAGAACTTCAGAGCGACAAATCGGTCTAGCCGCTCGTCCTTGGCTTTGTAGACCACACCCATGCC
>PLUJ01000082.1:6110-6410 GCA_003165455.1 Acidobacteriaceae bacterium
TATAGCGGGACTCTCCAGAAAGTTTCCTGCATGCTGCTGTGCGGTCAGCAGAGATCGGAGTTCGCGCTCCAGCGCTTCATCCCTCGCGCACGCGTTTCGCAGAAACGCATCGCGCTCCTCGGGCGGCCGCTCCAGCACGGACTGCAGCAGGCGATCGACTTGTTTCCACCGGTTAGAGTCCATCGGTCGCCCCGCCAGTTAGTTCACGATAGAGCCAGGCCTTGGCGGTGCTCCAGTCGCGCATCACCGTGACAGGCGATACTTTGAGCACCTCCGCTGTCTCTTCCACGCTGAGTCCGC
>PLUJ01000086.1 GCA_003165455.1 Acidobacteriaceae bacterium
CCGCCGAGGCGATTGACCGCCGAACAAGCGCGTGATTTCATGACCTTAGCTGAAGCGAGCGCCTGGGCCCTGGAACAGAATTTGAAGAAGGCTTCAGAGAATGCTCAAACCTAGCGACTTACTTGACTAAGTCCATGACTAAGCTATAATGCCTACATGGAAGTCAACATCCATGAGGCCAAAACCCACCTGTCCCGTCTGCTTGAGCGAGTCGCAATCGGAGAAGAGGTGGTAATCGCCAAAGCCGGAATCCCGGTCGCCAAGCTAGTCGCAGTAAAGAAGACGCCGAAGAAGAGGGCTTTCGGGAGCGCAAAAGGTGACTTCACGGTTCCGGACAACTTCAATGATCCCGATCCTGAAATTGAAGACCTTTTCTATAACGGACCCATCGCACCGAAATGAAGGCCATGCTCGACACGCACGCATTCTTATGGGCGCTTGCCGGGGATGCGAGGATGTCGCAGCACGCCCGCGACATTTTTGCCGGAAGCACAGATCTTTCGCTCAGCATTGCCAGCGTCTGGGAAATTCTTATCAAGGTACAGTCGGGCAAGCTGAATTTTCCCCGGCCTGCCGTTCCATACGTACTCCGCAGATTGGCAGAGAACAGGATCAAGACTCTTCCCATCAGCATTGATCATTTGCTCGCTCTTGAGCGACTCCCCATGCATCATCGCGATCCCTTCGACAGGATCCTGATCGCCCAAAGCCTGCAGGAGAATCTGCCAGTCATCACCGCTGACCCTTTGTTCAAGCACTATCCGGTTCAAGTGATTTGGTGATCGCTCAAAATCCCATGGTGTCATCCGCCGAGGGTCCATAGGTAGCGGGCACTGGCTTGTCATTCAACCGCAGATAAACTCCAAGTTGAGCGCGATGATGCACCACGTGATTCAGGAACATTTCCCGGTACGCCAGAAATCTTGTTCCTTCGAAAATCGTCTTGCCCTGAAAGCTCAGCTTCCACGGTTCCTTCCATGCTTCATCCGGAGTGGCTTGGAGTGCGGCGCGAACCTTAGCCGCGCCTTCGTCGAACGCCTTCACCAGTTGTTCCGGGGATTCAAACGGCAAGGGCTTGATGCTGCCTTTCGCAAAGTCAAGTTCGGGCGTGGTTAGAATGGTAAGGCCGAACCCCGCCAGTTGCGCCACATGCGGCGCGAGCTTTCCCAGCGGCATGGACTTGGGATGAGGCGCAAATTCTTTTTTGTCGGCAGGGACGCGCTCGAGAGTGGTGCGCGTCTTTTTCATTTCCTCGTCTAATTCGGAAAGAAGCAATTCGTTAATCGGCATCGTGGTTCCCCTTTTTTCTAGTATATCCGCAGTCAATGAAAGACCTTGTCGCTTCCGCAAGCAATGCTTGGATAGTTTAGATATACTTCCTCGACGGTCGCAAGCTAAGCCGCCACAGGTCTATAAACGAACAGCCTAATGACGAATGGTGCCATGCTGTCGCGTCGCGACAAATTCCTACTATTTTTCCTTTTGGTGTGTGCGCCTGCAATATTAGGGGTGGGATTCAGCGCCAGCGCCCAAACCGCTCCAAGTCCGGAGTCCAGCACTAAGCCCACACAGGATTATCTGGTCTATGTTGTCTGCGAATCCGCCGACAAGATTGTGCTGATTCGCTTTGGGCCCACTGGCGCGCACATTGAAAACGAGACACGCATCGGACTCATGCCCATGGACATCAACGGACCGCACGGCATCGCGGTCTCTCCGGACAAGCAATACTTTTACGTCTCGCAGGGGCATGGCCGGCCCGAGGGATCGGTCTGGAAGTTTCAGGCCGGAGCAAATGCCGCGATCAAGTACACCGGACTTGGCTTGTTTCCGGCTACGACCGACATCAGTCCCGATGGCAATTTCATTTATGTGGCGAACGCGAACTTTCACGGCGACATGGTTCCCTCCTCCATCTCGGTGGTGGCGACGGATCAGATGATTGAGGTCAAACGTATTCCCACCTGCACCATGCCGCACGGGTCGCGCCTGAATCATGCCGGCACGAAGCATTATTCGGTTTGCATGATGGACGACATGCTGGTTGAGATCGACACCAGGAAATTCGCGGTGGACCGCTATTTCATGCTGGCGAAGGGCAAAGAGATGGGCATGGCGGGTGCTCCGTTTGCGAATTCCACGCCGGATCACGCCATGGGCGGCGCTGCAATGTCCGATCACAAGCCGACGTGCACCCCCACCTGGGCGCAACCTTCCAACGAAGGGTCGGTCATTTATGTGGCGTGCAATCAATCGAATGAAATTGTGGCCATCAACACAGATACATGGACTCTCGCGAGGCGATTTCCGGCCGGTACCGGCGTCTACAATCTGGCGATGACCAGGGACGGACGCCTGATCGCGACTAACAAGCGAGGCCAGTCCGTATCGATCTTCGATCCGCAAACCGGACGGGAACTGGCTAAAATTCCCACCAAACGTAAAGTTGTGCATGGCGCGGTGGTTTCCCCGGATGATCGTTACGTTTTTATTTCGGTGGAAGGCGTGGGATCTGAACCTGGCACAGTGGAAGTGATTGATCTTGGCAGCATGAAAACCGTCGCGACCGTGGATGTAGGTCCGCAAGCGGCAGGAATTGATTTCTGGAAAATGGAACCGACCAAACAGTAGTTACAAACTACTTCTGCTTCAAACGCCGGAGGGCGAATGTCCAAGCGCATCGCAGTTCTGTTGGCAGTTGTGGTTATGACTCTCGCAGTGCAAACCATGCTTTGGTCGCAGAGTGCGGCTAAAGATGCGGCGGCCACAAAAGAAGCGGCGCCTGCTAAAGATGAAGCTGCTGCGAAACAAGAAGAAGCGGCCACCACTTCAGTGGCTCCGGCAAGCGTGGAGATCACTCCGGCCACTATCGACGCGCATGTTGGGGAGAAGATCAAGTTTGCCGCCGTTGCCAAAGATGCCGCTGGCAACAAAATGGATGAAAAACCTTCCGCGTGGTTCGCTGCCCCATTTGATGTGGCTGGCGCCGATGATTCCGGCGAAGTCACCTTCCATGCTCCGGGTGTAGTGACAGTTGGGGCAGTGATCGCTGGCAAAACCGGATATGCCACGGTGAATGTGGGCAACTCGAAAATCGCTACCCTTGAAATTACTCCGCTGACCTATCCGATCGTGGCGGGTAGCGCTGAAAAGCTCACGGCCGTCATGCGGACAGCCGACGGCAAGCCGCGAACCGATGCCGCCATAAAGTGGGTATCAAATAATCCTGCTATCGCAACTGTTGACGCTGCCGGCCTGGTGAGCGGGGTTGCGCCGGGTAGCGCCACCATCAAAGCCGAGTCTGAATCGGTCAGCGGCACGGTGACGCTTCATGTGGTGCGAGACAGCGTGCGCAAGTTGACGGTCAAGCCGGGTTCGAGTGAGGTTCGCACCGGAGACGTCGTCCACTTTACAGCCGCCGCGGTCGATGGCAGCGGAGGTCACCTGAAAGATCCCAGCGTGCGCTGGTCCATCAGTGATAGCGGTGCCACGGTTTATCCCGATGGTGCCTTCGTCGCGGAGAAAGCCGGTACGTACGTGGTGATGGCGAGCAGCGGTCAGCACAGCGCGGCGGCATCGGTGGTGGTTCGTCCGCGCAATGTGGAGCGCGAAATGGAAGTCGTCTCCCATGTTCCCATGCCGGACTTGCAGATGTCGGAAGAATGGATCATCGGCCACCATGCTTATCTGTCGACGGTTGCGGATAAAGTGTTTGTCTACGATATCGCCGATCCCGCCAACCCAAAGCAGCTTGATTCGCTCAAGGTCGATGCCCGCATCATCAACGACATCAGCACTACGCCCGACGAGAAAATCGGCGTGTTTACTCGGGAAGGCGCTTCCAATCGCAAGAACGGAATCGTATTTCTCGACACTTCCGATCCCGTACATTTAAAGGTACTTTCCGAATACACGGCAACTGTCACTGGCGGCGTCCACAGCGCGTACATCGACAGCCATTACGTCTACATTACGGACGACGCCACCGGCTCGATGCGAGTCATCGATTTTCAAGACCCGAAACATCCCAAGGAAGTCTCTCGCTGGCAAACCGAGAATCCAACCGTCGTCACGCTCAACACAAAAATGGGATCGATGACCAGCGGGCGTTACCTTCACGATCTGCAGGTGAAGGACGGTCTGGCGTATCTGGCTTACTGGCGCGATGGCTTGATTATTCTCGACGTCGGCAATGGCATGGCTGGCGGTAGCCCGGAAAATCCTAAGCTGGTAAGTCAGTACAAGTTCAACCATTACGAACTTTATGGAGATGGGTGGCTGGCCGGCACCCACAGCGTGTTCCGCTACAAGAATTATCTGTTCGTGGGCGATGAAGTCTTTCCCGCGATTTTCGCGCTCGAAAGCAAAGAACGGATTCCGGTTCGTGCCATCTGCCACGTGATGGATGTTTCCGATATCAAACATCCGCGCGAGGTTGCGCAGTATGAGGTTCCGGAAGGCGGCTCGCATAACTTCTGGGCGGCGAACGATATGTTATATGAGGGCTACTATAGCGGCGGTGCGCGTGTTCTGGATATTTCTGGAGAATTGCGCGGCGATCTTTATCGCCAGGGGCGGGAGATCGCGCGTTTCTGGACCGGAGATTCGAAGGGATTTCGCCCCAACCTGCCGTTCACCTGGGGAGGCCAGCCCTGTTCGGTGAAATGCGACAGTGATTTGCTGAACAGCCTGATGTATTTCAACGACATTCACTCCGGTCTCTGGATCACGAAGCTGGGCGAACCCAAGTTCGAAGGCTCGACCAGTTCACCGGCGGTCCGCAAGAGCGACCAAACCATCCACTAACGACGGCGGGAGGGCATAGGCCGGGAGGGCAAAAGCCTCCTGCAACTACACTACGCCCGAAGTCTGCCGCCTCTCGGGGCGAAAAGCCGTATGCCATGCGGACCCCCTCGGTTGGTGGGTCGGACCGACCCCGTCTAATTTTAGAAATGTCTCATGTTTCCAAAATATTGCACGGCAGGCACTTACAACTCAGTGAAAGCACCTTGGTGTAACCGACACGCAAAACGAGGCGGGTCGCCTGTATTACAAGACTTAGGAAAAACACGGCTGTCGGCACTTAATTCGTGTATTTATGCCCGTGAGAGATGACTTACACCACTTAGTAACGGTACTAGTAATACGATAAGTCATCCGCTCTACTGCATGAATGCCCGTATAGCGTTTAATAAGCGACTGACCCAGGATAAGGTGAATACAAAGTCACTCCTTTATTGCGGTCAGGAGCAAGCATGGCAACCGTACTTCTTGTAGATGACAGTGCTCTTGTAAGGGAGAAGGTACGGCGGCTGTTTGAGCAGAGCTATATCGGCTGGAACGTTGCCGAAGCGGTGGACGGGCGGGATGGAGTTGAGAAAGTAGAGGCGCTTAAACCAGACTTAGTGGTGCTGGACTTCGCAATGCCTATTATGAATGGCTTGGAAGCGGCCGCGATGATTAAAAGGATTTCTCCGCGGCTGCCGATGATTCTGCTCACCGCACACGCCAGCGACATCCTCGAAAAAGAGGCATTTGAAAAAGGTATCAGCGTGATCGTGTCCAAGACCGAAGCCGCCAACCGGCTTGTGGATTCAGCCCGCATTCTGCTGCAATACGGAGCTAAAAACAAAACGACGTCTGCCAGCGCAACTAAGGTGCAGGTCTAGACGAGGCCGGCTTACAAAGCAACAAGAGAAGCGATTTGAGGATTAAGCGATGGAAAGCCGGGATTTTGCCTGTGCTTGGAAGTCCAGGTTGGCGGCATCGACGATCATTTTCCCGATGACCAACGAGGCCGTTGCAGCCGGTGAGGGAACATTCAGAACGTGCAGCATCCGGTTGGA
Source organism: Acidobacteriaceae bacterium (assembly GCA_003165455.1). Taxonomy (GTDB): domain Bacteria; phylum Acidobacteriota; class Terriglobia; order Terriglobales; family Acidobacteriaceae; genus Sulfotelmatobacter. Next base: position 5,847 of record PLUJ01000086.1, read on the forward strand.
AGGTACGAACTGAAAATCGTCCACCAGAATTCCTTCACGAGTTAGGGCTTGTGCGCGAACTCCGGACCCGCCCGGGATTAAATCTTGCGCTTGAACTTCCGGAACTAGTCGCCGCAGGGCTTGGACAAAGGCCGGTTTCGAAAACGAGCGATGAAACTCACCGATCCCACTTTTCCAGTTCTTGGCTGCCATCCGCCAGAATCCGGGAAATGTTAGCGACGAACTTATATCTCCCAAGCTGAAATCCCTCCTCCGGTATCCCTCCCGTCGAAACGCCAGCACCGCATTCGGCCCGGCGTCGACGCGACCGGTGATGCGCCGCGTGAAGTGAACTCCGAGAAAAGGAAATCTTGGATCCGGCACCGGATAGATTAAGTTGCGGACCAACTGCGATCGCTCCGGAGTCAGATCGTAATATTCCCCGCGGAAGGGAACGATCATCACTTGCGGATTGTCCCCGGCCATTCGGCTGATGCGATCGCTGAACAGCCCTGCGCAGTTGATCAGCGACGCAGACGAGAACGCTCCGCGGTTCGTTTCAATGATGATTTCGTCGGCATGCCGCTTCAATCCAGTGACTGCGGTTGAAGTCAGGATGGTGCCGCCGCTTTCGCTCACAAGTTCGGCGTACTTGTCGCACACCGCTCCGTAGTTCGTGATGCCGGTGGGAGGCACCACGAGCGCGCGGAGCCCGGTCGCGTGGGGTTCGATTTCGCGCAATTCCTGGGGACCGATTGATCGGATCCCGGTCAGACCATTCGCTGCCCCGCGACGCTGTAACTCCTCCAGGCGAGGAAGTTCCTCCTCCTGAGTTGCGACAATCACCTTTCCGCATACTTCATGCGGAATTTGATGTTCGCGGCAGAAATCCACCATGGCCCTGGCCCCAGCCACACACATCTTTGCCTTCAGCGAACCCGGTTTGTAATAAATGCCGGAATGAATCACGCCGCTGTTGCGGCCGCTCTGATGCTGCCCGACGCTCGGTTCTTTCTCAAGCACGAGCAGCCGAAGATGCGGAAGCCGCCTTGTGATTTCGAGCGCAACCGCCAGCCCGACGATCCCTGCGCCAACTACCGCGACGTTGTAGCGAGCGTCACTCATGGCGAGAATCAGTATGGCGAGAATCAGTCATGGCTTTCCCGTCCATTGCACTGGTTCATTGCACTGGTTCATTGCACAATGAGCGTAACAGAGGCGCCATTCGGTTGGCTGATGCTGGCGGGCGAGCCAATTACGGTGACCGTATAAGATACAGGCGCGCCTGTTGTCGTCACTGTGTTGCTGGCGCCGTTGATGCCCGCGCTGCCGCATGAGGTCAAATTGAATATGACGGCTAAGAAAAATGCCAGAAGAATGGCCGACCTACCACGCCGCCTTCGACCCGCACTCCAGACAAACATTGCCGGAAGCCCCAGCCACAGCGCGTAAAGCCAGGGAGCGCCCCTCTGATGAGGGCTTCTCAACAGCGAAGATGGAGCCTGGGTAGTGACCGTCATGACGGCTGCAGCGGCGCCGCTTAACAAACTTACGGGAGTCGGCGAAACCGCGCACGTGCTACCAGCAAGCAGCGGACCGACTGTGCAGCTCAGAGCGACTGGATTGCTGTAGGCAGCGCCCACCGGCGCAACGCTCAAATTATAAGTGATCGACTGTCCGGCGGTGATGGTCTGGCTTGGCGCAGAGAGATTCGCGATGTTGTAATCCTGGGCCACGGTAATGGGTAAGCTCACCGTTTCACTCGGAGTGTGGTTGGCTCCGGCGTCGCTAATGCTTACCCGAATGTTGTAAGTGCCAGGCAGGGAACTGCTGGGAATGTTGATGAGAACGTTTAATTTTATCGGCGTTCCGGAAATTGCGATTGTATTTGCAGCGCTGACTGGAGCGAGCGTGCACTGCGTGCCGGGAAGCGCGGTTACGTCACAGGATGCGTTCACGGTTCCTACATAGTTCGGATTCAGCGATAAGCTGGCTGGAACTTGCTGCGATCCGGCGTCCACGGATGCGGGGAATCCTTGCGTGACCGTCAGTTGAAAACTGTTTGCCACGGTGATAGGAATCGTCGTCGAATGAGAGACCGGGCCGGACGTTCCGATGATCGTAACGCTATAGGAGCCTTGCGCGGTTGCAGCCGTAGTGGCGATTGTCGCGGTTACCGGTGCGCCGACTCCCGGAATAACGGTGATGGAACTCAATCTGCACGTGGAGTTCGGAGCTGTGGTGGAGCACGACAAGGTGACGCTGTCGTTGAACGCCGCGCCCACCGGCGTCAAGCTCACACTGTAGACGGCTTTGCCTCCCGACCCTACACTTTGGTTCGGCGGCGTGACTGAGCCGAATATGAAATCCTGCACCGTCAGGGGTATTGTCCAGGAATGGCTTGGCTCTCCNNCCGCTGCCGCGCTACTCGGAACGCCGACAGTAGCAGTAACGGCGACCTGAGCTCCACTGCCAATAGCAATTGGGCTGGGCGGGCTCAGCGCACACGCAGCCCCGCTCAGCGCTGCCGCATTGCATGTGATGATGATCGAGCCCGTGTAAGAATCTTCGGAAGTGAATGTAAGGTTCGCGACGGCTGGAGCTCCGGGGACAGTAGTAAGTGTTGCAGAACCGGCGATCGCGTAGTCATCGACCGTGAAAGGAACTCCGAGAGACTTTATCAGTGTTCCCGACGTGCCTTGGACGGCAATCTGATAATTGCCAGCAACTAGACTGCCGGCGTTAATCGTTAAACTTGTGGTGCCGGAGCCGTTGGAAGGAACACTGACCGATGCCGGATTGAGGCTGCAAGTGTTGGCCAGCGTGGTGATACAGCTTAGGCTGACGGTTCCGCTGAACTGATCTTGAGATTGAATCGAGATCGCGCTGGCTGTGCCGCTGCTGCCGGCTTTGAGGTTGGGGAAGATTTCATTTGTAAGGTTGAGCGTGAAAGTCGGATTCAAAACGACGTTTGCGGTAAAAGTGGTGGTTAAAGCCGCGGGAGCGCCGATGGTATTAGCCTGAACCGTCACGCCATAAGAGCCGGTCGTCGTTCCGGCAGGGACGGTCACTGTGGCCGTGACGTTCACTGGCTCACTTGAGCTCAAATTGAAGGTTGCGCCAGGCGTGAATGCACAACTTGCCCCCGTGATCGCGGGTGAGAAGCTGCAGCTCAGCGTTACGCTCTGATTGAATTTACCTTGCGCGCTGATCTGAAAACTGACCGGCACGGAAGTCGCTCCGCGAGGTTCGGTCACGACGTTAGGGGAAGGGGTGGTAAAGCTCCAACTCACCACATGCAAAGTCACCGGCGCCACATGCGTGGTGCCGTTTGGGTCGAAGCCGATTCCCTGAACATTAAAATAATAATCCGCAACCCCGGAGGGGCCTGCGACCAGCGTGAAAAGAGCGCCTGCCTGTGTCGGCGTGAGGGTCGCTGGGCTGGGTACGCAGGGACTCGGAGCGCCGGAAATCCCGGCGACACAGCTCAAACCTACATTGTTGTTGTATCCGTTTACAGAGGTGAGGGTTCCATTGAAAGTAGCGCTTTCACCCGAGAAAACAGTTAGAGGACTGTTCGAGATTGCAATTTGAAAGTCCGGAGTGGCTAGCAGATTGAACTGCCATATGCCGCGGCCGTAAGTGGAAGCGCGCAAAAGTTTTTGGCCTCCAGAGTTGAAGATCGCCAGAGCAGTTACGGCGACGTTCGGCAGAAATCCAGTTACGCCGCCGGATGAACTCGGGACTGGACCGACTTCCGTCCATGCGGCGCTCGATGTGGAACTCTGAAACGCACCTACATCCGTGCCCACATAAATCATGTGTGCGACGGGATCGACCACCACGGCGTTAGAGGGTGAATCTGGAATGGCATTTGCGGCGATCCCGGTGAAATCAGTCCAACTCGCGCCGGCGGTGGTAGTTTGCCAAACATGCCCGGGGCCGCCAGTAAAGCCCATGACGGTGACGTAGGCTGTGTTGCCGGTAGGATCGGAACTGTCGATGGCAACGCTCGAAACGGGAAACTGGCTGCTGTTGATGCTGTTGCCGCCGGGACCATTCAAAGTGACATTGGCGAACGAAGAGGATACGCCGGACACCGCACCCGCGTTGGTGGTGACCCAAACATTTCCGCCAACCGGAGAGCTTAGATCGTTCGGCCCCAGACCATCCGTGGTGGCGTAGATTACCTCCGATCCGTTCGCATTCGCGGGACCGCCGGCGGCCAGCGCGCGAACTACATTGACCTCCGTTCCCGAACAGATGCCCAGGCCAAGCGTATCGAAGTTCAGGCTTAGCTCGGTGAATGCTCCGCCCGAACGCGAACCCGTCCAGACCCTGCACGTTCCTACCAGCATGGAGCTCGCCGAATGCGAATCGAGAATGTAGGGGAAGTAAAAAGCACCGTCATCGCCGCCAAGATCGCCGCTGCTTACAACGACGTTGAAAAGGGAATCGTCACAGCTGGTTCCGTCAGAACATTCTTGAATCGCCAAACTCCCGCTACCGGTATCTGGGTTGGAAGAAAACCAATTGCCGGTATTCGAATCGATGGCGTTGTAGCCGC
>PLUJ01000200.1 GCA_003165455.1 Acidobacteriaceae bacterium
CGAACGCGGCCACCTCGCCGCAAAACTCGTGCCCCGGAATCAACGGGGGATGAATCCGCCCCTGTGCCCAGCGATCCCAGTTATAGATATGCAGGTCAGTCCCGCATATCGAAGCCATCTTCACCCTTACCAAAACGTCGTTCCGCCCAAATCCCGGAATCTTCACCTCGCGTATTTCCGCGCCTGGCGCGGCTTCCGGCTTAACCACCGCCAGCATTGTGGAAGACATCAACGAACCTCGCTATGAATTGGAAGGTCTAAGACCAGTTTCAATTTGCCGTTCCGGTCAATCAAGCCCTTAAAGCAAACGGGTGATTGTAGCATCAAGCCTCAGACGCTTTCTTGCCGTCTTTGGTTGCGGACTGTACTCCGCAATCTGGCTAGCTCATTGGTTTATAAGGTTTTGGAGGGTTCACTTTGTAGTCTTCCGATTTTCCCCGCGGAATGCTCAGCGTCTGCCACCCACTCGAACGCAGATGCTTGGCCAGAAAAACAATCTGCCCGGTGTGATAAGCGTAGTGCGCAATCTGCCGGTTGANNCGTCACTGTCTTCATCACATCCTCATTCTGCAGCGAGTCGAGAGCCGCAAACACCTGCGCCCAGCCTTCTTCCCACCACCGCATCACATCCGCCCGCGTGGTCGCCGAATCCAGTTCGAACTCCCGGTCGCGAAAACGATCCGGCTTCTCGCCATCGCTCGTGAGGAAGTCCCGAAACCGCGAACGCATGTTTCCCGCCGTGTGTTTTACCAATAAAGCAACCGAATTCGATTCCGAATCGAGAGTAAGAAACACATCTTCATCGCGGAGTTGCGCCATTGCGCCTTCTCCGAGCCGCTTGTGCCCGCGAAACTGCCGCCGCGCTTTGTCCAAGTAATGGCTCGCCAGATCAGTCATAGTTCTCTCTCACGGATTTGGTTTTGCATCGATACCTCGAGCATGGATCGATTATCTCCCAGCGAAGATTACCCGCACATTCGGACCGAACATTCTCTAGCGAGCCGCGCATGGCTCAAAAAATAATTGTCCGGAAATGCAAATTTATGTTGACACTACGTTCATACTCCCGCAATATCTTGTGGTAAGGACGCTACTCGTACTACTTGTAGAGTGGCTTTTTGCATTCGGGTCCCCGAAGTCGACAAGGGAAAATCGTTCACGGAGGAACCTTCATGGCAACGAAGAAGAAGGCAAAAAAGAAGAAACATTAACCAACCGTTTTGCGAGACGATACCTCGCAAGGCCCAAGATTTAATCAGCCTCTCGGAAGAAGCACCTTCTGAGAGGTTTTTTGTTGTTCCGAAAGTCCTCGTCTTCTCCGTACAGCTGCCGTGCCTGCGGTGGCTAATCCGTGGATCTTGATCCGTTCAACTCGACCCGCAAAACCGACCTGGCACGATCTAATCGAAAAAGGTTCATATCCCGAGCCGCGTGTGTCACAATATCCAGACAACGAGCCCGCTCCCTCAATCTGAGATGAGTCCGAGAAAAAAAACCGCCATCAAAAGCAACACGGATGAAGTCTTAATCCCGGACAAACTATATTTCCGCATCGGTGAAGTGGCTACTCTATGCCGGCTTCCGGCCTATGTCTTACGCTTCTGGGAAAGCGAGTTTCCGCAACTCAAACCGGTTAAGAGCAGCACCGGCCAGCGCATGTACCGCAAACGCGACGTGGAGAACGTCGTCCGCATCAAACAGCTTCTCTACGAGCAGGGATTCACGATCGTCGGCGCGCGCCAGCAACTCCGCTCAGAGATGAAGCCCGATAAGAACCAGGGTGCCATTCCGTTCCCCACGCCAAACTCCCCTGACATGCAGCGCATCCGCCAGGGCCTGCGCGAGATCCTTACTTTGCTCTCCACGCGCCGCACCGGATAGCTTTCCGACGATGTATTCGTGGAGATGCTCTGGGGGATCATTGCCCGGATTGCCAACCGCTAACGCCAAACTATCTCAGCCACTTACCTCACAAAGGTGGGAAACCCATCTTGCGCACGAGTTCGGCATAACGCGGATCGGAGCGCAAGGAGTCGAGTGTGAAATCGGTCCGGATCGCAATCATGTTGATGTCGTGCTCCTGGTATCCGGTATTGAGCCATTCGAAGGCGTGATCCTTATCGCCCAACTCTGCGTAAAGTTGAGCGATGCTCTCCGGAGAAACATAACCGTTGCCAGCCTTGCGTTGCGCGAGCGCAACTTCAATTCCCTTGTGTAGAGCGCCCGGCCATCCACCGGCTCGAAATCCTTTATCCATTGCATCGGCAGACTCCGCGTAGTTTTTGTCGCCCTCAAGTTGAGAGCCGATTTTCCATTCTTGAATCACTTCCGGATAGTCACGCTTCCCCCAATACGCATAAGCCATTTCGCCGTGGGCTCGGCCCAGCGTGGGATTATCCGCGATCACCTTCTTGAAGATCTCGATTGCCTTATCGAACTGGCGGTCGTAGGTGTACGCCTGCGCCTGCTGCGCACTGATGATCGGGGAAAGCGGGTCGAGCTGGTGGGCGCGGTTGCCTTCCTCAATCGCTTCCTGCGCACGGCCACCGATCTCGCATAGACCCTCAGAGAGCCACTGCCGGGCGGTGGCATCACTGGGATCGAGTTCCAGCGCTTTCTTGAATTCCGCCTCGCCGCCGGCAAAATCCCAGCTGTATTCAATCTTGATGCCGCCCAGAATCGCATGCGGATGACTAAGCGTGGGATCGAGCTCCAAAGCCTTCTGGGCTGCCGCCATTGCCTTGAGTGCCGTCTCAGTCGGGTCGCCGCCATAACTGCCCAGCGTGTTATACGCATCCCCAATGCCCGAGTACGCCAACGCATAATTAGGATCTTTTTCCAGAGCCTGATTGAAATAGGAAATCGCCGTCTTGATGTCCGCATTCGTCCGCTTGTTCCAGTAGTAGCGGCCCTTTACATAAAGCTGGTAGGCATCGGCGCTTTGCGTACCTTGCTTCGTGACCTGCTGTTTTTCCGCTCCAGTTAATTTCGAGCGCAGCTTGTCCGCGATGTCTCCCGCGATTTGCTGCTGCAGAGAAAGGATGTCCGACGATTTTCTTTCGTACTGCTCGCCCCAAATCGTCGTGTTGTCCTGGACATTCGTCAGGTCGGCGCTCACCTGAACCGTGTCCCCGCGTTGCACCACTCTGCCGGTCAGCAGCGCGTCAACCGTCAATTCCTTGCCCACTTTCTGCTCGTCCACTTCCTTGCCCTTGTAACGAAACACCGAGTTGCGGGATTTCACCTTCAATTGCGGCACATGGGCGAGACTGTCGATTAAAGATTCCGTAAGGCCATCGCTCAGAAAATCGGTGTCAGCGTTGCCGCCAACGCTGGTGAACGGGATGACGGCAATGGATTCGATCTGGCCTGAATTTGTCTTGGTATTCGAGCGCCAATACCAAATGCCCGCTACGGCCATAAGGATCAACACGGCGCCCACAGCGGGAATCCAGTACTTGCGGGACGATGGTGCTTGAACCGCGGCAGGTGCCGCAGCCGATTGACCTGACTGTGTATCGCGGGCCAGTCGCTTCAAATCAGCGCGCAATTCGGCCGCGGATTGATAACGCAACTCACGATCTTTTTCCAACAGCTTGTCGATCGTGCGTTCTAGTCCGGCGGGCAGGTCGGGATTGAGCCGCACGGCAGGCACAGGAACGGTATCGAGAATGGATTTAAATATCTCCGCCGAACTCCCGCCACGAAAAGGCAGAGCGCCTGTCGTCATCTCATAGAGCACCGCGCCAAAAGAAAATAAATCGCTGCGGGCATCGAGTTCTTTCGCACGCGCCTGCTCCGGCGACATATAGGCGATGGTCCCGAGCGTCGATCCCGGGCTCGTCAGGTGCGCCTCCACCGCCGTCATGGTGTTCGCGGACGCAACCTGATCGGAGGAACCGCCCGCCGTTGCGATCTTCGCCAGGCCAAAATCCAGAATCTTCGCATGCCCGCGCTTGGTCACAAAAATATTCGCCGGCTTAATATCGCGATGAACAATTCCTTGCGCGTGCGCCGCGTCCAGCCCGTCGGCAATTTCAATCGCCAGTCCAAGCACCGTTTCGTTATCCAAGGGCTTGCCTGAGATCAAATGCTTCAGCGTGAGGCCATCCAGAAATTCCATGGCGATGAACGACTGCTCGCCATATTTGCCAATCTCGTAGATAGTGCAGATATTGGGATGATTTAATGCAGACGCCGCACGCGCCTCGCGTCGAAAACGTTCAAGCGCCTGCGGATCGCGCGACAATTCATCGGGAAGAAATTTCAGCGCAACGAAGCGCCCAAGCTCGGTGTCTTCCGCTTTATAAACCACCCCCATGCCGCCCCCACCCAGCTTTTCCACGATGCGGTAGTGCGATATGGTCTGGTCGATCAAGCGATCTATCACGCTCTATTTAGATTTTATTGACTTGGCTTATTGAGAAGACGCCTGGACAGCGGCAGCGTCCATCTTACGGACGCCCACCCGGCGAGTCAACGAATGAAAGCTCTCCACCCTCTGAGCCGCATTCCCGGAATCGCAGTTCTCAAGCAGTCCCAGACTGTCTCCTGTTAGGCTATCCTGTTAGGGTTAAGCTGTCAGGTTAGGCTGTCTCTGTCTGGGATATTGCATCTGGCTAATCTGCCTGGACACCAAGGAGGCGTCATGGTCGGCATCATCATTCTCGTAATCCTGGTCCTGATCGCGGTCGTGCTGATCGGCATGTACAACAGCCTGGTACAGCTCCGCGTCCGCTGCGACTCGGCTTGGTCCGACATTGACGTTCAACTCAAGCGCCGCCATGACTTGATTCCGAATCTGGTTGAAACCGTCAAAGGCTACGCCGCCCACGAGAAAGGAACCTTCGAAAACATCGCCAAGTTCCGCTCGCAAGCCATGCAAGCCACCACCCCGGAAGGTAAGGCTGTCGCCGAGAATCAACTCACCGGCGCGCTCAAGAGCCTCTTCGCCGTCGCGGAAAATTATCCCCAGCTCCAGGCCTCGCAAGAGTTCACTCAGCTGCAAGGGTCGCTGAGCGACACGGAAGACTCAATCCAGAACGCCCGCCGCTACTACAACGCCGTGGTGCGCGACCTGAATACGAAGATCCAGTCGTTCCCAACAAATATCATTGCCGGTATGTTCGGATTCACTGGCCGACAATTCTTCGAGGCCCCCGACGCTGCCGACCGCGAACCCGTCGCGGTGAAATTCTGATCCCGATGGACGAGTCCCTAGCGCCGCTTAAAAAATGCGGAGGAAACGCCTTCGGCTCCCAAGGCCACTCTGCTCACCGAAACCCGCGTCTCCTCCGGTTCGCCTTATCATTCCTGTTTCTCTTGGTCGCCGTTCTCGCGCAGTCCAATTCCGCCGCCGCGAAATCCTGGCGCATCTCCAATTTTCAAGACAACATCACTGTGAGCCCCGATGGCAGCGCTCAGGTCAGTGAAACCATCACCCTGGTCTTCGTCGGCGAATGGCACGGGATTCACCGCACCATTCCAATCGAATATCCCGGCCCCGACGGCACGAACTACCAACTCTTCCTCGATGTCACCAGCGTCACCGGCGAAGACGGCGCCAAACTTAAATACGATTCATCCACGTCCGGCGCATACCGCGACCTGAAAATCTATATTCCCGACGCCTTCAATGCCACGCGGACCGTGAACATCGCCTACCGCGTGCGCAACGCCACGCGCTTCTTCGATCAGTACGACGAGTTTTACTGGAACGTGACCGGCAATGATTGGCCGGTCCCCATTGAACACGCAACCGCCACGGTCCATTTTCCCGACGCTGCCAGCGGTTCGCTGCGCGCGCAAGCCTTCACCGGCGTTTACGGATCGACCGAACGGGATGCGACCGCCACGGTGGAAGGCTCTACCGCGAACTTTGAAACCAGCAATCCCTTGCCCATGCGCGGAGGCATGACGATCGATGTCTATATTCCAAAGGGAGTGCTCAAAGCGCCCAGCGCGCTCATGAAATTGTTCTGGTTCATCGGCAGCAATCCCGCGGTGTTTCTGCCGCTAGTCACGTTGGTAGTCATGTTGGGCTTGTGGTGGTTCGCAGGACGCGATCCCGATCCCGGGATGTCCGTCGCACCGATGTACGATCCTCCGCCAGGGATTTCTCCCGCCGAGGCTGGAACTTTACTGGATGACCGCATTCACCCCCGCGATATCACATCGACCATTGTCGATTTAGCCGTCCGCGGATTCATCAAGATCGAAGAGACCGATGAGAAAGGCCTTCTATTTCACAACAAGGATTACATCTTCCATCTTCTGCAGAAGCGGCAGGATTGGAGCGGCCTCGCGCCTCATGAGCGCGTGATGCTTGAGAATATTTTCGCCGACGACGCTTCCGATACTCGCTTGTCGAGCCTGAAAAACCGTTTCTACACCGCGGTTCCAGTGGTAAGAACCGACATTATGTCCGCACTTAAGCAAAAAGGCATCTATACCCTCGACCCCGATTCCGCCAACGGTTACAGCATCGGCGCCGGCTTCGGCATACTGATTCCATTTGCCGTCTTGCAGATTTTAGGCTGGGTGGATTTCTTCAGTTCGGTCCCAATCGTCGTGATCTGCCTTCTTATCAGCGCCATCATCTGGTTCCTCTTCGCCCGTCAAATGACGGCGAAGACCCTCAAAGGCGCGCGCACTCACATCGCCGTCCTCGGCTTTCAGGAATTCATGAATCGCGTTGACGCCGACCGTTTGAAAGTGATGCCTCCGAACACCTTCGAAAAGTTTCTGCCCTACGCCATGGCGCTTGGCGTGGAACACCACTGGGCGCAGGCTTTCTCCGGCATCGTGAAAGATTCCCCAACCTGGTACGTCGGCCCGGGATACGGCTACGGCATGATGTTCAATCCCATTCTGTTTTCGTCCTCCATGCACGGCATGGCTACGGATATGCACCAGGTATTTGTCTCCGCGCCGCGCGCCAGTTCCACCGGTTCGGGATGGGGTGGTGGGGGTGGCTTCGGTGGTGGCGGATTCTCCGGCGGCGGATTCGGCGGCGGCGGCGGTGGCGCGTTCTAACTCCGATTTTCTTGCGAAATCCTTAACCGAACAGCAGCCGTGAACGGCCTCTCGCGGATGCGAGTCATTCCCTCGCATCGCCCCGGAGATCAGGTTGCAAATGGTGCGCCCGGAGAGACTCGAACTCCCAACCCTCTGCTCCGAAGGCAGATGCTCTATCCGATTGAGCTACGGGCGCGTGCTGGGGATAGTTTACGGTAATTCACCTCGTGCGAGAGAAGATTTCATAGCGCGGCTCCGAAGCGCACCTGCGACTTCGCTCCCAAAACTAGCTTCCCGCGGAATGAGCCAGGGCGGCGTCCTTGGTTTGGGATTTCAGCTTGCTTCGTTTTAGTGCCTTCAGGCATTCGGGGTCGAGACGGTGAGGGACATCGCGATCCATGATGCCGAACACAGTTTCGATGGGAAGGCTTTCGCGGTATGGACGTTTTTCCGAGAGTGCCTGGTAGACGTCGGCGACCGCGATAATTCGTGCCGGAACCGACATCCCCTCGGCGCTAAGACCTTCCGGATACCCTGTGCCGTCCAGCCGTTCATGGTGCGCGGCCGCCACATAGGCCAGTTGATCGAATCCCCGGATATTCGCCAGGATGGTTCCGGTGTAAACCGGATGCATCCGCATGATGGTCCACTCTTCGCTCGTCAGCTTTCCCGGTTTTTCCAAAATTGCATTCGACACGCTCAACTTTCCAATGTCATGCAGCAGGGCAGCTCGGCGGACAAAGGTACAGATTCCGGGAGACAGGCACATCTCCTCAGCAATGGCGGTCGACGCCTCGGCAACGCCAACCGAATGATGGAATGTATACGGCGATTTGGCGTCGATGACCTGCGCGAAAGCGTGACAAATGCTGTCGATCCTTTCGGGCGATGCCGGTAGAGCGATGCCTGGTTCCATGCGGAGCACATGCTCGCGGGCGTTTGTACCTTTCAAGCTTTGCCAAAGTTGCTGATCGCGCTCGAGAAGCTGCACGATGCGGACCATCACAGGATCGAACCATCGCCCGCTGCGCTCCGCCACCGTCTGCACCGCCAGCCTCGACCCGGAGCGATGCGCAAAAACCTCGAGTGTCTGGCTCACATTCATGATCCGCGCGAGGATCGGAATTTCCTCTCCGCGACGGCTCTCCGGGTAGCCGCCTCCATTCCAGTGCTCGTCAAGACTATGGATGGCTTGTGCGGTCGCTTCGCTGAGGCCGATTTGACGGGCGATTTCCGCGCCGCGCTCGCAGCGCGTGCCGATCAGGTCGGCGTTATTGGCGCGCTGCTGCAATGCGATTTGAATAATCCTTACGATGCGGCTCGGCATCGGCGCTCCGGGCAGAACGTTGCGCAGCAAATACTTCAGTCCGGAGAGAGATGCTTTCGTCCAC
>PLUJ01000262.1 GCA_003165455.1 Acidobacteriaceae bacterium
AACATGGCACACAAAATCTTGCAGTCGGGCTATTGGAGAGCAATCGAAATGAGACGCCGAGGGAGGCTCTATTCTTCTCTTCCCTATGCCATACTCCAGATGCCACACTCCAGCGATTGCGGGCCTTCACGAATTTAGGGGGTCACGCCAGAGGGCCGACGGCTGATTCTATTCTGCCAGTGACCCCAGACGAACCAGGCGACGGCTGCCACCAGAGTCACGCCGATGACGGCGTCGAATTTGTGGAAGTATTTGCCCAGTTCTCGCCAGTTCTGGCCCAGCTTCATTCCGAAATAGGCGAGGGCGAAGCACCAGGGCCACGATCCGAGAAATGTGTACAGATGAAAACGGCCGCGAGGCATCCGGGCGACCCCAGCAGGCAACGCAATGAAAGTTCGAATCATGGGCAGCAAGCGGCCGATAAAAACCGCAAGGTAGCCCCAGCGTAGAAAGAAACGGTCCGCCCAGTCGAGTTCGCGCTTGCCCATCAGGATCCAGCGGCCATATCGCTCTACCAGCGGCCGTCCGCCATAGCACCCGACTTCGTAGGCCACCAGCGATCCGAGGTTGCAACCGATTGCCCCGGCGGTGGCCACCCATAAGAGCTTGAAGGTCCCGGTAAAAACCAGATAGCCAGCGAACGGCATGATCAATTCCGAAGGCAGAGGGATGCATGCCGATTCAATCGCCATGAGCAAAGCCACACCTGCGTAGCCGGTGGTGGCGATCACCGAGTTGATAAATACGAAGATTATGGCCAGAAGTTTTTCAGTCATTCAAGGACAGTTCTCAAGCGGCGGATTTCAGTTCAGGCTTAGTACGGATGTTGACTGAGATCTGAACTAAACCAGTGTAACGAAATAAATGGCGACCCGTGAGAGCGGTGGCACAAGGCGGTTTACTCGCGGTGTACTAGAAAGAGCCTTCCTGAGTAAACGTATAGCCGGGAAGGCCAGCGCCTTGAGGCGTCTTGGCCACTTTGATGCGGACCGTTGGAGCGTCCGGCGCGGAGATTCCTGCTGGACGCAGCATGGCATACTGCGTAAATACTTCGCTATAAACCTTGGTGACCAGATAGTCCTGGCCATCGGCGTCATTGCGCCAAACCTGCCCGAGTTGAATGGAAGACACTGCCATGTTGGTATGAGTCCTGTTCCCAAGACTACGTAGGGCGATTGCTTGAGTCAATCGCAGCCATGGTTACCGAGGTCTCTGCTAAGATGATGCCCTCATGCCCCGCGGTCGAACTTCCCGCCAACCCGCCCGGACTGGACGCCAGGATCGAGTAGTCGAGACACGCCTTGGGCGAACTGCCGCCAAGCCTTTGCCCGCAAAGGCTTCGATTAAGCAGTCGCGAAATGCGGACGCTGCTGGAAAAACCGATCGCGCGATGATGAATCCGGTTGACCAGCTACAGAGTAAGGAAGTTTTATCGGCGAAGAAAAAGCGGGGTAGCTACAACCCTGTCGCGCCGGATCGGGTCGCCGAAATCCTGAAGCGACTGGACCAGCTCTATCCTGACGTAAAATGCGCACTCACGCACACCAGCGCGTGGGAACTTCTGGTGGCGACGATTCTCTCCGCGCAATCGACAGATGTGAATGTGAATCGCGTGACTCCGGAGCTTTTTCGAAAATATCCGACGGTCGAAGCGTTCGCGGCGATCACGCCGGAGCAGTTGGAACCAGATGTGCGCTCGACCGGCTTCTTCAGGAATAAGTCGAAATCAGTGGTGGGGGCGGCAAAAAAAGTTGTGGCCGATTTTGGCGGCCAGGTTCCGCTGAACATGGAAGATCTGCTAACGCTGCCCGGGGTTGCTCGCAAAACCGCCAATGTCGTTCTCGGCTCATGGTTCAAAATAGCCGAGGGAGTTGTCGTGGACACGCATGTGCACCGCATCTCCCGGCGCCTCGAATTAACCATGAATAACGATCCCCAAAAAATCGAGCAGGATTTGATGCGGATCATCCCGCGAGAGAAATGGATTCTCTTCTCGCATCAGATCATTTGGCATGGACGCAAGCTCTGCATTGCCCGGAAACCGAAATGCGTGGAATGTCCGTTGGAGAACATTTGCCATGCAGCCGATAAAACCTGGAGTACGGTGGACATGCACAAGGATGCGAAGGGGTAAGAAAACACCCTAAAAGCTTGATGTGTCTTCCCGTTCTGACCGAAGGTCTTCAACATAGCACTAATATTTGTTGATTTCACAGCCGATTGAAGTAACAATCTTTGTATGCCTGATGTGGTCCAATCTGTTCGTCAACTTCTGCAGGACTTCATTGCGCCCGAGCTGCGAGAGCTGAAGGGTGACGTCAAGCAGCTCGACGCTAAGATCGACCATGAAAGCAAAAGTCTTAAGGCTAAGCTGGACTCCGATTCCAAGCGGCTTGAAGAAAAGTTCGTTGCCGAAGTTGATCGTCTCGAAGACAAGATTGTTGCCGAAGTTGGTCGTCTCGAAGGCAAGATGGATTCCGATTTCAAACGCCTCGAGGAGAAAATGGATTCTGGTTTCACGCAGATGCGAACACTGCTCGATAACGCCTATCTGCGGGCCGAACTCGAGGCTACCCGCGACATTTCCAATCTCCGAGAGCGCGTTACACGACTCGAAGTAGAACGCGGCACGCCCCGCCAATAGCACCTTCACGCCAACTTTCGTAAGTTCCGCGCTTCCTCTGCTACACTTTTGCTACACTTTCGCTTCGGATTCCCATTCAGTCCGCAAAATTCCTATGCGTGCGATTTGTCTCTTTGCTATCGTCCTATTCATGAGCATGCTTGTTTCGGAGAGCGCTACCGCCCAGACTTTACCTGCTCCGCAAGCTGTCACCGACCCTAAAACAATTGCCAGCAAGCCGAACGCGCAGGTCGAGCCGCGCACCTTCACCATCGAGAAGCTCTACATGACTCGGCAGGTGGGGCGGCCTACGTGGTCGCCAGACGGCAAGAGCATTGCTTTTATCTCAAACATGAGCGGGCGTAACAATATTTGGCTGGTCCCTGCCGAAGGCGGTTGGCCGGTGCAGCTTACGGTGAGCGACCAGCGCCAGACCGCGCCAGCGTGGTCGCCCGACGGAAAATGGATCGCCTATCAGTCCGATTACGACGGCGATGAATTGTGGGATATTTTCCTGGTTTCGCCCAAAACCGGCAAAGTTGTGAACCTCACGAACACGCGCGAGATCGCGGAACTCAATCCGACATGGTCGCCGGATGGAAGGTATCTCGCCTACGAAGTTAAGCCAAAGACGTCCGCCGCCTACGAGATCGATATTTACGACACGCTGATGCGTGAGGTGAAGCACCTCACCACCAACACGCCTCAGGATCAGAGCAACTCCGATCCAATTTGGTCGAAGGACGGAAAATACATCGTCTACACACAAGACCAGGCGAAGGGGACTGATTCGAATGTGTTCGTCACCGAGGTGGCGAGTGGACAGAGCGCGTTGCTGACTCCACATGTGGGAGAACAGCGCTATTCGGCGAACGACATTTCCCCGGACGGCAAGCGAATTCTGATCAGTTCAAATGCAGCGAACGGTTTCGAAAACGTTGGGCTGCTGGAGATTTCAAACAAAAAGATCTCATGGCTAACCAAAGATAAGTGGGCAATTCGAGGGCATGATTTTTCTCCTGACGGCAAGCACATCACCTTCACCGCCAATGTCGACGGCAACGAAGATATTTACTTGCATGACCTCGCGACCGCGAAATCCGCAGCTTTGCCCATTCCGAAGGGCGTGAATGAGCCTGCGGGCGGACGTTCCGCTTTTTCCAAAGACGGTTCGCGCCTGCTTTACTATCGCAACGGTCCCACCGCTCCGGGCGATTTGTGGGTGTATACGATGGCGACTGGCAAGTCGCATCAGGTCACACATTCGTTGGTGGCGGGGCTGAATTCGGAGGACATGGTGGAACCGTATCTGGTTCACTATCCCAGCCGCGACGGTAAGTGGACCATCTCTGCGTTTCTCTACGTTCCCTTCAACATGGCGCGGAACGGGCAGAACGCGGCCATTGTTTATATTCATGGCGGACCTACTTCACAGACGATGAATTCGTTTAATCGATTTGTGCAGTACGCCGCCAATCAGGGATACATGGTGCTCGCGCCGAACTATCGTGGTTCCAGCGGATACGGCAAAGACTTCCAGCAGGCGAACTTGTTCGATATGGGTGGCGGCGACTTGCAGGATGTGCTCGCTGGAGTGGATTGGATCAAACAGACCGGGCATCTCGATCCAAAAAAGATTGCCGTGATGGGCGCTAGCTATGGTGGCTATCTGAGCATGATGGCAGTCACCAAAGCTCCCGAGGTTTGGGCTGCGGGGGTTCCGATTGTGCCCTTCGTGAACTGGTTTACGGAAATCGAGAACGAGGATCCGGAGCTGCAGCAGTCCGATCTAGCGACCATGGGTGACGTGGTGAAGAACAAGGCGTTGTACGAAGAGCGCTCTCCGATTAATTTTATCGACCAGATCAAAGCGCCGTTGCTTTTGCTCGCTGCTGGTCACGATCCACGATGCCCGAAATCAGAAACGCTGCAGGTGGTAGAGGCGATCAAAAAGCGCGGCGGAACGGTGGATTACAAGATTTATGAGAACGAAGGCCACGGCTTCGCTCGCGTGGAGAACCAGATTGACGCTTACCAGCGAGTCGCGGATTTTCTGCTGGCGCACGTCCCGCCTGCGGATTGCAGTTGCTCGCTGAACGAATAACGACTTGCGAGCCTTGTTTGATTTTCTTCGCGATCCACTTTGCGCCCTAACCCTTCGTCATACCGAGGGTTGCGGCCTCTCGAACGAGCCAACCTTTTCTACCGCCAACTCCCTCATATAGAGAAACAAAGGCAGGCCAAGGGAGACCCCCACCGCTATAAGTGCCACCAGAGGAATCCATCGTCCGCGAATCTTGAGTCGGGAGCTTTCGATTCGCATGAACACAACCAAGACCGCCGCTGAGGCGAATACATCCATTCCGAAGAACGCACTGACCCGGTTCGCAAAAAGTTCATGAGCGAAAAGAGTGAGATTCATTCCGTGCTGCATCACCCAGGGAAGAAATTGCCAGTACGGAAGGCCAACACCAATGAAACAGAGCGCCAGGTAGATCGTCTTCGGTTTCATGCGAACAATGTAACAGACTCCGGCAGGAACGATTGTATGGCTCGTAGACCTACGTTTCGGCCTTGCTCGAATCAGACATCAACTGCACAACAGCCTCGATCAGCCCAGGGATGGTGAACTCTTTTGCTTCCACGTCCACCTCCAGGCCAAGCTCGCGCAACGTGGAAGAGGTCACGGGACCAATGGAGGCAAAGCGGATTCCGGCAAGCCCCTTCTTGCCCGCCCCTAGCAACGCCAAAAAATTCCGCACCGTCGACGAACTGGTGAAGGTGATCACGTGCGGACGGCGATTGACGTTTCGAAGCAGGCTTCGTAACCGAGACTGCGAAGATCGCGGCGCGACCGTCTCATAGGCTTCCACTACATCGACAACGGCGCCAGCTTTGCGCAGTGCAAATGGAATCACGTCCCGCGCGACTTTTGCGCGCACAAGCAGGACGCGCTTCCCTTTCACTCTTCGCCGTAAGCTGCGGACGACAGATTCCGCGACGTATTCCTTGGGAACAACATCTACTTTCATGCCGCGCTCTTCGATTGCCTTCTTCGTGGCTGGACCGATGGCTGCAACGCTCAGGTGTGCAAAGTTTGGCTTGGTGAGGCGCAGCTTCGACATTCTTTCCCACATGGCTTCGACGCCATTGACGCTGGTGAGGATCAGCCAGTCGTAGTCTGCGAGATTGCCCAGGGCCGCGTCTAGCGATTTGAAACTGCGCGGCTGGCGAATTTCGATGAACGGAATCTCAATCACCGTTGCGTCCAGCTTGCGGAGTTCGGCGGAAAGTGCTCCTGCCTGATGGCGGGCGCGACCTACCAGCACTCGCACTCTGGTAAGTGGCTGCTTTGTCAGCGACGAGTCTGTCCGAGGAGAGTGTATTCGAGGGGAATTCGTTGGGGAAAGATTTGCCGAGGGCTTTGAATTCTTCTTCATGGTTAGATTTC
>PLUJ01000079.1 GCA_003165455.1 Acidobacteriaceae bacterium
ACATATCATGTGCTACCGACACCGCGACCGAGACGGAGTTGACAGAAATCAGTTTTTGGCCCAAAGTGTGTGCGGCGTGCTTATGGCCCTACCTCCATCCCCTATGAAGAGGGGGCTGTTCATCATGGTTGCTGTGGTGCTGGCCCCGGTCCTGCTGGTGGGACTGGTGGCGCTGGCTGCGGGGGACTGGCAGCAGGTTGGCGCTACGGTCGGGGGCGATCAGGTTCTGGTCAGCTCGGTCACGGCCCAGAAGAACGGCCTGCGCAGCGCTTGGATCCGCATCGAATACAAAGAACCCACCAAGCTGCCGCAGGGTGGTCCTTTTGTGGAACTGAGGGCCCGGGTGCGCTTCAACTGCTCCAGCGGCAGCGCAGTGACGAACTCGGAATGGTTCTACTCCCGCGACCGCGGCGGCAAGCTCGTCGTTAGCAAGAAGACTCATCGCGACGACCAGTTTGGACAGGTATCGGAAGGCGACTTCGGCGACCTGGCCCGGGAGTTTGTTTGTAAGCAGAAATAATCAGGGAAGCGGTTCTCCTGATGCGATGGAGTCCGTTCCCTCGGCGGCTAAAGCGCTATTGCAATTCGATCCCCCTTCGCGTCCACCGTTCGGATTTCCACAGCATGGCACCACGGTAACCTCACACGTACTTCCCCACAGGCCGCTTCGCGCCCTATCCTGAATAGCGAAATGCAGCTTGCGGTTCCAGGCTGCCACTTCACCCTCAGTATGGATTCACTTCGTCTCTATTCGCTGATCTTTGCAGGTAGTGCGGTTGCGGTGGGAGCCTACGCGCTTTTGCGGCGCAAGCCCAAGGGGCCAGCGGAACTGGAACGCGAACGTCGCACCTTGCTCGACGGGATCGGTCGCATTACCGACGGTACGGTCATTGATGTCCAGGAACTGCCCGTCAGCAGCGGACACCATGCGGCCGTGTTGCTGATC
Source organism: Acidobacteriaceae bacterium (assembly GCA_003165455.1). GTDB lineage: Bacteria > Acidobacteriota > Terriglobia > Terriglobales > Acidobacteriaceae > Sulfotelmatobacter. Next base: position 947 of record PLUJ01000079.1, read on the forward strand.
TATAAATATGACGTAGCGGGCGTGTCGTATGAGTGCTCGCAGGACGTCACCTATCTGCGGCAGTGGATTAACCTGCACTCCTGCCGGCTGGGCCTGCCAACTTCGGTGAAGTACGACCCGCACAATCCCGGGAATTCGCTGGTGGTGTCGGAAAGCTGGATGGGGTTGCGACAATAGATAAGTCTTGCAGATTCCGGGAAGAGGTTTCAAAGTTTCACGTTTCAAGGTTTCGAAACCTTGAAACTTTGGAATTGTGAGATTGCGTCAGCGATTGCCCGGGCCTCCTGCCCCTGCTCCCAGTTCTTTCCAAACAGCGGGATCATCCGTTATATAAAATACCGGCTCCATTTTTCTGTGTTCGATAATTTCGGTTATGCCGTTTATAGTGATTACTTCGTAGGATGGATAACCAGGAGGAAATCCAGGCGGAGGATGTTTCAGTTGGCGAGGCTCTGAGCCTTTCACCGTGCCATATACCTTTTTCAGTATTTGACCTTTTCTGTCTTGTAATAAGAATTCCGCATCGTTACCCCATGGCTTAATGTAGTAGGTCATCGTAATTGAAACGTCGGCGCGTGTGAGTCCCGGTGGGAGGGTAATCCATTTCGGCAACCTCGACTCACTCGCCAGTTCAAAGGTTGCTTCGGGGAACCACTCGCACCCTGTTGCCGAACCGAAAATAGTTAGCGCAACCTAAAAGAGCAGGAATTTATCGATGCGCCTAATTATTTTGAACATTTGCAATCCGTCGTGTTAGCAGAAGGTCCGATAGTACATAGCCTATCTTAACCTTGAGACCTTTGTTTCAAATCTGATAGTCGTCCTGGAATAGATCCTGAGGAGAGATGTTCGGGGTTGAGGGCGCTTCGTCTGTGGTCAGGATGGGGCCGTCACCTAAGGCTTCGTGCGTGTGCTGTTGAAATTTTTCGCGCAGTTCGTGCAATTCCGTGGCCAGCTTGATGATGATGTCGGAGAGCGGGTCGCGGATGTCTTTGGGGTCGGTGATGACGACGCGTTTGCCGTCGCGCAGAACGATGTGTCCGGGCACGCCGACAATTGTGGAATTGGCCGGCACATTGCGCAGCACGACTGAACCTGCACCCACGCGGCAGTTGTCGCCGATAGTGATGTTGCCCAGCAGCTTGGCGCCGGAGCCGATCGATACGTTGTTGCCCACCGTGGGGTGCCGCTTGCCTTTTTCTTTTCCTGTTCCGCCGAGGGTCACCCCCTGATAGAGCGTGACGTCGTCGCCGACGATAGCAGTCTCGCCGATCACTGTGCCCATGCCGTGATCAATGAACAATCTGCGTCCTATCTCAGCCCCCGGATGAATTTCGATTCCGGTGAAGAATCTCGCTACCTGCGAAACCCATCGCGCCAGGAACCGCAATTGATGCTGCCATAACCAGTGGCTCAAATGATGTGCCCAAACCGCTTGCAATCCCGGATAGCAGGTCAGAACTTCGAAATAGGAACGGGCCGCCGGATCGGACTCGAAAACAGCCGCAATGTCCTCGCGCACGGAGTGGAAGAAGTTAGTCAAAACTCAGCTTCTCGTTTTCTTAGTTCTTAGCGAAATCAGTTCTTAGCGAAAACGGTTCCATTGCTAGTCGGAAAGAACAATGATCGGAAGACGTTTTGTTCCCAGATGAAAGTAGCCCACGGCGAGGAAAAAACGCAAGCTGATCGAGGGGAAGGAGCGGCTGAAAACGAAAGGCCCGAAAATTGAGGTCCGAAATTGAGAACTGAAACCGGGTTAGCTGCCGCTCGGCAACGGGCCGCCGTTCGCAATCATAATGCGAAGGTACTTATAGGGATTGACTGGCGTGTCGTTGATACGAACTTCATAGTGCAGATGGGGACCGGTCGACCGGCCGCTCAATCCCACGTAGCCGATAACATCGCCACGATGAATATGTTCCCCGGTAGTTACCGAAAAGCCCGAAAGATGGCCATAGCGAGTCGAAATGCCGTGGCCGTGGTCCAGCATAATGGCCTTGCCGTATCCACCCATGAAATCGGCGAATGTGACTACGCCGTCGGCAGGCGCAATAATCGGATGGCCATACGGACTGCTGATGTCGACGCCACTGTGAAATGCCCCTTCGCCGTTGAAAGGATCGATGCGCTCCCCAAAACTTCCCGTCACCTGACCCTCGACAGGCCAAAGATTCGGAGCTGAACTGGCACGATACCAATCGGCCGTGGTGGCGTTCCGCGTCATGCCGAGGCTAATCCCAACGCTGGCAGCCCCGGTCAGGGCAGAATTTCGCAGAGCGCTCAACTGATCCAGCGAGTACTTCACGTCGGCATCCTGGATTTCCTTCTGCGATGCCGTGACCAGAACCGGTTGGGGTTTTAACCCGTAAAGTGCGGACACCTCACTGGCAATCGACCCCAAGGAAGCGACCTGAACGTCACGCTCCTTGGCTACCTCTTCCAAACGGGTATAACGATCTTTGAGCTGCTCTTTTTCGGTGCGCAACTGGTTGTAACGGGATACCTTTACCAGCATCCGTGTATAAGAACTGGCAATGCCCGTTAAACTAAGGAATCCGATTGCGGCGCCGATCACGAATACATACAGATAGTGGACCGGAATAGAGATTTTGCGTAGCTGGCCATCATCTCCCCGGGCCACAAAAAGGATGTAAAAGCGTTTTCGCAAATCTTCTCCTGTTCCGATTCTTAGGTCAGGTCCGGAAATCCGGGCTAGTTCTGCCCTTGCAGAAAG
>PLUJ01000334.1:0-437 GCA_003165455.1 Acidobacteriaceae bacterium
ATCGCTCGCTACGGCGAGGGCGTGATCGCGCTGACGGGCTGCCTGGCCTCGCGCCTGTGCTCACGGATCGCCGATGGGCGCATCGACCAGGGCCGCGAGCACGTCGAGGCGCTGATCGGGGCGCTCGGGCGCGAGAACGTGTATTTCGAGATCCAGAAGAACGGGCTGGCGCTGCAGGAGCGCTGCAACGAGGAGATCGTTGCACTGGCGCGCGAGATGGGCGGCTCGCTGGTCGGGACCGGCGATGTCCATTACCTGCGCCGCGAGGACTATCAGCACCACTCGGCGCTGCTCTGCGTGCAGACCAAGAGCACACTGGCCGAGCCGAAGATCCGCTTCGAGACCAACGAGTTCTATCTGCGCGACTGCGCCGAGATGGCGCAGGCGTTCGCGCAGTGGCCGGAGGCGCTCGCCTCCACGCTCGAGATCGCCGAGCG
>PLUJ01000334.1:472-8153 GCA_003165455.1 Acidobacteriaceae bacterium
TCAACGCCTACTTCCTGATCGTGTGGGACTTCGTCGACTTCGCCAAGCGCAGCGGGATCGCCGTGGGCCCGGGACGCGGTTCGGCCGCCGGCTCGATCGTCGCCTACAGCCTGCGGATCACGGACGTCGACCCGTTGGCCTACGACCTCCTGTTCGAGCGCTTCCTGAATCCCGAGCGTATCAGCCTGCCCGATATCGATATCGATTTCTGCATGAACCGGCGCGGCGAAGTTATCAACTACGTCACGCAGAAATATGGCCGCGATAACGTAGCCCAAATCATCACGTTCGGCACCATGGCCGCCAAAGCCGCCATAAAAGACGTTGGTCGCGCCATGGACATCCCCTACGCCGATGTGGACCGCATTGCGAAGATGGTACCCACGCAATTGAATATCACGCTCGATCAGGCCATCCAAGATTCTCCTCAACTCAGGGAAGCCATGGAGAAAGACGGTCAGATTCGGGAGCTGATGGAGACCGCGAAGCGACTGGAAGGCATGGTTCGAAACTCCGGGGTTCACGCTGCCGGTGTGGTCATCTCGCCGCGTCCGCTTACCGAACTAGTGCCGCTTCACAAGACCAAGAACGATGAAATCGTCACGGCCTTCGACATGGTTGCCATCGAAAAGATGGGCCTGCTGAAGATGGATTTCCTCGGATTGACCACACTCACAATTCTGACCGACGCGCTGAAGCTGATCCTCCAAACTCGCGGCACTTCCATTACGCTCGAGACCGTCACTTTGGAGGATGCCGAGACTTACGAAAAGGTCTTTCACAAAGGCTTGACGTCCGGCGTGTTTCAGTTTGAATCGCACGGCATGCGAGACGTCCTGCGGAAGTATCAGCCGAGTTCAATCGAGGATTTAACGGCGCTGAACGCTCTTTATCGCCCCGGCCCCATTCAAGGGGGCATGATTGACGACTTCATTGATCGTAAGCACGGACGAAAAAAGGTCGAATATGAACTTCCGGAGTTAAAGGAAATCCTCGAAGAAACCCTGGGCGTTATCGTGTATCAGGAACAAGTGATGCAGATCGCCAACCGTTTAGCGGGATATTCGCTCGGTGAGGCGGATTTACTGCGGCGCGCGATGGGAAAGAAAAAAGCCGAGGAGATGGCTCAGCAGCGCGAGCGATTTGTCGAGGGTGCCGCCCAGCGCAAATTTCCGCCGAAGAAGATCGAGAAGATATTCGACCTGATGGCGCAATTTGCGGGATACGGTTTTAACAAATCGCACTCCGCCGCCTATGCGCTCCTTGCCTATCACACCGCATATCTGAAGACGCACTATCCGGTCGAGTTCATGGCGGCGCTGCTGACCTCAGTCACCGGCAGTACTGACGATGTCGTGAAATACATCAATGAATGCCGCGAGATGGGCATCGCCGTCGAAGCTCCCGATATCAATGTTTCCGACGCAAACTTTACGCCTCATGGCGAAGCAATCCGCTTTGGGTTGGCCGCGGTAAAAAATGTCGGCGGCAATGCGATCGAATCGATCGTGGCAGCAAGAAGAAAGCTAGGACGATTCAAATCGCTTTACGAGTTCTGCGAAAATGTCGACCTCCGCCTGTTGAATAAGCGCGTGCAGGAATCTCTTATTAAGAGCGGCGCCATGGATTCTCTCGGCCGCCGTTCGCAGTTAATGGCTGTGCTCGATCGCGCCATGGATCGCGCTCAGAAGGCTCAGCGCGACGCCGAGTCTGGCCAGCATGGATTGTTCGGAGTGTTTCAGGAAGAAGGGTCCGAATCGCATAATGACAAACTCCCGAATATTCCCGATTGGGATGAGCAGGCACGGCTTGCCTCCGAGAAAGAGATCCTCGGATTCTTCATCAGCGGCCATCCGCTTGAAAAATATAAAGACAAGCTGCAGGATTTGCAGGCGCTCAGTGTTATCGAAATCGGTGCCATGACAAAATCCACCGGCAAGGACGAGACCATTGCCACCGCGGGGATTATTTGCAACGCACGCGTGCTCAAGAGCAAGAAGGGTGATTTCTACGCCCAAGCCACCCTCGAAGATATGTCGGGCTCAATCGACATGATCGTTTTTCCGGAGGCTTACAAGCGCCTGGGCGACAAAGTGAAGCTGGAAGTTCCCGTTCTTGTAAAAGCCGGCGTGCGGATCGAGGAGGGCACCAATCCAAAAATTACCGCCGCCGAGATTATGCCGCTTGAAGATGCAAAGGTTCCGCTGCCGCGCGCCATTCGCATTCGAGTCCCTCTGGAAACTGCGGCTGAATCTACGGTGGACGATCTCCACAATCTTTTCCAGGAGCGCAAAGGTGAAGCTCGCGTATTGTTCGATGTAGAACGTACCGGTGATTTCATGGTGGTGATGGAAGCGCAAGGCTATAATGTCTTGCCAGACCGCAACTTCATCGCTCGCGTGGAACAACTTTGCGGACGCGGCAGTGTGCGCGTGATCAGCTAATCTGTTCTTGACGAACCCTGGCTCACAACAACGACAACTACCCATGGAAGTAAACGACAAGTCGCAGCAAGAAGTCCAGCAGATCGAACGCGAGATGGCCGCGCTTCAGGCCTCGCCCGGTCAGAATGAAGAGATTCGGCGTCAATTGTTGGCGCTTCAAGAGCGTGTTCAGAAGCTGCGCGAGGAAATAAAGCCTCCTCAGACTGCGTGGCAGAAAACTGAGTTGGCCCGGCATCCGCAGCGCCCTCAAGCTCTGGATTACATCGAGCGCCTGTTTACGGATTGGAGCGAGATTCACGGCGACCGCACTTTCGGTGACGATCCGGCCATCATTTGTGGAATGGCCCGCTTTCACGGGCAGGAAATCCTGGTAGTCGCCACCCAAAAAGGTCGAGACATGAAGCAGCGGGTGTACCGCAATTTTGGTACTCCGCACCCTGAGGGTTACCGTAAGGCGCTGCGAGTCATGCAGGTGGCGGAGAAATTTCACAGGCCTATCTTCACGCTCGTAGATACGGACGGTGCTTATCCCGGCATTCACGCCGAGGAGCGCGGCCAGGCAGAGGCCATCGCGCATAATCTTCGGGAGATGGCTCGACTCAAGGTTCCGATTATTGCAACTGTGATTGGCGTGGGCGGCAGCGGCGGTGCATTGGCGATCGCTGTAGCTGACCGCGTACTGATGATGGAAAACTCAGTCTACTCGGTAATCTCTCCTGAAGGCTGCGCTGCGATCATGTGGCGCGATGCCACTAAGAAGGAGCTCGCAGCCGAAGCAATGCGCATCACCGCCGCCGACCTCAGCGAACTCGGCTGTATCGACGATATTGTGCCCGAGCCTCCGGGCGGAGCACACCGGGACTACGAATTGGCTTCGCGTTTGCTTGATGTCAGCCTGCAAAAACATTTCGAAGAGCTGAAGAAGATGCCAGCCGGCGACTTGATCGGGTCACGATATAACAAGTTTCGTAAGATCGCCCAATTTTTTGAAACTGTATCTTGAGGCAGTTTGCAGTGATCCGTATCACACCTTGTTCAAACCGCGCTTTGGTCGCGGATTTCTGTGCCGAGCCATCCCCAGCCGCCGTATAATTATCAGTTCCTCCTCAATTCATATTTTGCGCGGGTTATTCCGCGTCTGAATAATCAAAGGAAGGTGTCGGGATGGCGACCACGGATATTGTTCCCCAGGGGGCAGGCGGACAACTGGGGGGCAATCGCATCGTAAACGATATGAGCATTCAGGTTGCAACCGTGAATGGCTCAGGATCGCAGAGTTCGAACACGGTTTTATTGCGCGCGATCTTCCAAATGGGCGTGCCAATTTCTGGTAAGAACCTCTTTCCCTCCAACATTGCCGGTCTGCCCACCTGGTACACAATTCGCGCGAATAAAGACGGCTACATCGGGCGTAAGAAGGAAATCGATTTCCTGGTGGCGATGAACTCCGAGACCGCTCGGGACGATGTGATGTCTCTGGCGGCTGGTGGTTCCGTGCTCTACGATGAGCCTCTTGCCCTGAATAAGCTGCGCGACGACTTGATCTTCTACTCGGTTCCTTACGACAAAATAGTGGCGACCGTTTGTCCCGAGGCCAAACTCCGCAAGCTGGTCAAAAACATGGTGTACGTCGGGGTGGTCGCGCACCTTCTCGAAATTGAAATGGGTGAGGTGGAGAAGGCAATCCGCAAACAATTTGCCAAAAAAGTAAAAGCGGCCAATCTGAATTTGGCTGCGGCACAGGCTGGATTCGATTACGCCAAGGCAAATCTTCAGAAGCGCACTACGTTCTGCATCGAACGCATGAATAAGACCGCCGGCAAGATCATCGTCGATGGAAACTCGGCGGCGGCTCTGGGCTGCATGTTTGCTGGATGCACCGTGGTCACCTGGTATCCGATCACGCCCTCATCCTCCCTCGTCGAGACCATGATTGACTACATGAAGGAGTATCGTATCGGTCCCGACGGCAAAGCCACTTTTGCCATCGTGCAAGCGGAGGATGAATTGGCCGCGATCGGGATGGTAATCGGCGCCGGCTGGGCAGGCGCGCGCAGCATGACGGCGACCGCTGGTCCTGGCATTTCGTTGATGTCGGAATTTGCCGGCCTTGCTTATTACGCGGAAATTCCGGGAGTCATCTGGGACATTCAACGCGTTGGCCCTTCAACTGGCCTCCCAACCCGTACCTCGCAGGGCGATATTCTTTGTACCGCCTTCCTTTCTCATGGCGATACCAAGCACATCATGCTGATTCCATCTTCCGTGGCGGAATGTTTCAGCATGGCTTCAGAAGCCTTTAACCTGGCGGAGCAGTTTCAAACGCTGGTGTTCGTCATGTCTGATCTTGATCTTGGCATGAACAACTGGATGTCCGATCCGTTTGAATATCCCACAGCTCCCATCAATCGCGGCAAGGTTTTGGACAAAGACGATCTTTTGAAGCTAGGTGGTTTTGCCCGCTACAAAGATCTTGACGGGGATGGCGTGGGCTACCGTACCCTGCCCGGAACCGAGCATCCCGCCGCGGCTTACTTCACCCGCGGAAGCGGACACAACGATAAGTCCAATTACAGCGAACGCCCCGACGATTACGAAAACAACATGGAGCGGCTCAACCGAAAATTTGAGACCGCCCGTTCCTTCGTTCCACGTCCGGAAATTTTAAAAGGCGATAACGCGAAAATTGGAATCATCGCCTACGGCACGTCGCACTGGGGAGTTAGCGAAAGCCGTGATCAACTGCGCAAAGAGTACGCCATCGAAACCGATTATCTTCGCTTAAGGGCATATCCATTCACTCGGGAAGTGCACGAGTTCATTGAACAGCACGACCGCACTTACATTGTCGAGCAGAATCGCGACGCGCAAATGCTGAGCCTTCTTAGGCTGGATATCAAGCCCGAATTGACCACGCGCTTGCGAAGCATCAGCCATCTTGATGGACTGCCGCTCGATGCGCGTTCCGTAACCGACGAACTGACCATGATGGAGGGCAAGTAAATGGTAACCACGCCAACGACACAACCGAAGACGAACCGCATCGGCCTGAGTGTTGTCGATTACAAAGGTGGCAAGACCACTCTATGCGCGGGTTGCGGCCACAACGCAATTTCGGAGCGCATCATTGAAGCGATGTACGACATGGGCGTGCAGCCTGAGCGCGTTGCGAAATTGAGCGGTATCGGCTGCTCGTCGAAGAGCCCTGCATACTTCATGAACCGTTCGCACAGCTTCAACTCCGTGCATGGACGCATGCCGTCTATCGCTACCGGTGCGATGCTCGCGAATCGTAATCTGGTTGCCCTTGGCGTCAGCGGCGATGGCGACACCGCTTCGATCGGTATCGGCCAGTTTGTTCACCTCATGCGCCGCAATCTGCCGATGATTTACATCATCGAGGACAACGGAGTCTACGGGCTCACTAAGAGCCAATTTTCCGCGACCGCCGACCTGGGCTCGAAACTGAAATCAGGCGTGCTCAACGATCTTCCTCCCATCGACACTTGCGGGCTCGCCATCGAACTCGGGGCAACTTTCGTCGGCCGTTCTTTCTCAGGAGATAAGCGCCAACTTAGCACGATGCTGAAAGCCGCCATCGCCCACCACGGCACCGTAATGCTCGACGTGGTTTCTCCATGCGTTACCTTTAACGATCACGAGGGTTCGACAAAATCTTACAAGTACGTCCAGGATCACGAAGAAACTCTGCAGGAGATGAGCTTCGTCCCTCACTTCGAGGAAATTAACGTCGAGTACGATGCCGGCACCACAACTAGCGTTACCATGCACGATGGCTCGCATCTGCAACTGCGGAAACTCGAGGAAGACTACGATCCCACGGACAGAATCGCAGCCATGAAACGCCTCAGTGAAGCGCACGACAAGGGCGAGGTTCTTACCGGAGTCTTTTACGTCAATACCAAGGCGCCAAGTTTCATCGACATGTTGAACATGGTCGATCAACCTCTTGCCACATTGCCGGAATCGATCACGCGCCCCGGAAGGGAAGTGCTGGAGGCGGCGATGGAGGAGTTGCGGTAACTCCTACTTCGAGCTGTTTGGATCGAGTCCCATGCCCGATCCGTAGAATTCCGCCAGAGCATGTCTTTCATTGTCGGCCAGCAGAGCTGAAATCGTTCGCATCGGCATATTGATATCGTTCGCGCGGCTTCCATTCGCGAAGGCTTCCAGCTGATTCAAAACGTACTCAGAATTTTGATTCATTAAAGATGCGGCGCCGGGACGATACGCGACCGGCCCGTGACACGCTTGACATGGCGGAATCCCGCGCGAACCATCTCCAAACGAAATTAAACGGGACGCGACCGAGGCATGGTCAGGATTCGACCGCATCTGCGGAAAACTTCGATTATCCTGCGGATCACTGAAAACCGGAAGCGCACCATAATACGCCACCACATCGGCAACATCGTGCACGGTCAACGATTCGGCGATCGGGCCCATCACGGGCGAAATCCGCTTTCGCGCCCGAAAGTCCTCTAATTGTTTCCAGATCGCCAACTTGTCCAACCCAGCCAAGTTCGGCGTGGATGCCACAGGGCTGAACCCCTCCGAACCGTGGCAATGCTCGCAACGCTTCGCCAGCAGCATTCCTCGGAACGCGTCCCCCGACGAAGCCGCGGCAATTGTGTGTTGCGTCCATTCCACATACGAGGGAATCCGATCTGGCGGAGTGTCATTCGCCACCACCAGAAGCGAACTCCCCGCCACACCCGCGAGGATGAATCGCAGGAACTTACCGCTAAAAAACGATCGGCTATTGCACGTCACAGGTGGCCCTCCCGCCCGCCCGCAACGCCGGAAACCGATCAAGCGGCACAACTTTAAATTCGGATCGCATGGCATAATGCCCCGCGCCACAAAACTCGCCGCACTTTGTCTTATACTCCCCGGGATTGGCAAACTGAAGTCGAGCTTCGCTGATGATCCCGGGCAGTACTTTCACGTTATAGTCTGTGCCGCTTAATGCCAGAGAGTGAACCGCGTCAGCGCTGGTGATACGAAGATGAACCGGAATTCCCTCGGGAACCACAATGCAGTGCGGAACAAATAAGTACTGCTCGGCGATCATGCGCACAATAACCGATCCATCGGACTGTAGTTCCGTGCCGAGATTATTCTCGACAAATTCTCCGGAAAGATGAAGCGATAGAGGATTGACGCGGCGAGAGCCTTGAAGAAATCGCAACAATGGTAAGTCGATTTGGTAGTAG
>PLUJ01000182.1 GCA_003165455.1 Acidobacteriaceae bacterium
ATCCTTGTCTGAGATCCGGCATGAATTCCTCCTCGGTCTTTTACGGACAGAATCGCATTGTTTAAACTCGGTTGCCCAACATTCGGTCCGCCGTAAGGCGAATCGCGCAGCTTCAAGAGAGCATTGTTCGCGCAATGCTCGCCAGCGCCACGGACCAGTCTTCGCGGCCAAGCCCCCGTCCGTCGGCACATTGAAGTTGCTCTTGCAGTACATTTGCGAAGGGCGCTCGCATTCCTACGGCTTTCACTTCACCCAATGTGAGCCCGACATCCTTCAATGGTAACTGTAACCCAGAGGGTGCTCCTGGAGACTTGCCACTAGCAATAGCCGACCCATAGGAGCGATAAATGAATGAGTTAAAGAGCGTTTCGCCCAGCATGGTAAGGAACAGTCCCGGATCGCCGCCGTTCAACGAGATAAGCGCCGCACTCTCGGCCATTGTCTCGATCGCACAGCCAATCATGAAGTTGCCGGCGATCTTCGCAACGTGAGCGATGCGGGGGTCGTCCCCAACGCGCCACGTCTTTCCCAGAACGCTCAGAAACGGTTCCACCTTCTCCAGGAGGTCCGGAGCCGCGGCTGTGACCATATTGAGTTTCCCAGTCGCCGCAACATCAGGGCGGCCAAACATCGGTGCGCCGACGTAACCAACTCCGCGACTTCTGTGCGCTTCCAGGAGTTCTGTAGCCAGGGCGGTTGAGATCGTTGACGTGCAGACATGAATCGTTCCAGATGGCGCAGATGCAAGAGCGCCGCTCTCCAAAAAGACTTCTCGGACAGCTGCATCATTGAATAGAACTGACAGCACGACTTCGCATTTGAGAACATCGCCGACATTTTTGGCGGCGACAGCACCTTGCGATACGAGTTCGCTGACCGGTTCGGGCGACCGATTCCAAACGGTCGTGTGAAATCCCGCCTTCAATAGATTGCTAGCGATGGCGTTGCCCATCGCGCCCAAACCCACGACACCAATATTTTGCTTCATGCACTCTCCCTTGGATCTGTTAGCGGTTCAAAACGAGTTCGTTCAATCAATAATCGAGTTTCTGAAGTCGCTGGCCATCCGAAAACGCAAACTCCCGGGAAGTCACTCTGTCGTCAATCCAGGTGAACTTTGGGCTCGACGGACATGCCAGGTCGCAACTTATCCAGGTCGCGCTGATTCGNNAGCGTATCCGCACGGGCAGCCGCTGCACGATCTTGATGACCAGTGCTCGCGGTTCAAGTAGTCGATCAGAGCCGGCATCTTTCAGTGCGAGCTAGCTCTCGAATGGAACCTTCGAGTCACGGGAAAATCACTTCCAGGAATTCAAGTTTCATTTAGCGCTGGCGAGCAGTACGATGCAAGCGCCATTCCAAGAGCTTTTGCCGGAAGATGCGGGCGTCGTAGCATTCAGCGGCATCAGTCCGATGTTCCTGGCGCTGAGATGGAAGTGCTCCTCAAGGTAATGCGCGACCAGTATCGAACGAGACCTTGATACAACCATTTCATCGGCAGCCAAAGCCTGATTCGAATAGCCTTCAACGATGATTGGTTGGTCGATGACCGAGTTCTTGACGGTGCCGATGATCTGATCGATTTGCTGCTCGCCTGCGGGGGAAAGAACTTCATTCCCTTTGGCGTCCGTCGCGAACGCATCCGTCGCATTCAGCCAAACGCGTTGGTTTCTTTGGCTTTCAAAGTAGGAGTTGCTGCGATATTGATCGGGAGTCAGCTCTTGCAGACTATAAAAGCCTCTCTTTTTGAAAAATCCCCGAAAGAAAAACTCGTGTTTGAGGGCCTCGGTATCTTCTGCCATGTTGGCGGTTGCGAGATTTACATTCGCCAGGGATTCCCGGATATTCTCCGCGGCGTTATCACCGGCGCGGTCAGGACCCAGCGCCTCGTTTAAGGCTACATTAAGTTGTCGGGAGGTTTGATCAAGATTCCGGGAGGCGTTCTTCGCGTTGTCTAGGGTGTCCTCGGCTTTCTGGGAAAGGTCTCTCGACTGGAAGTCTGTCATCACCTGCTTCGCCTGAACCGATACCTGATCTAAATTAACGGTGGCCTGCTGCGCATTCCCCACCGCTGCTTTTACTGAGTTCGACGTTTGCTGGTCAGTAAGCAGCATGCCTACCGTGCCCTTTCCACGCCGGATGCCGTCCACGATTCCGTTCGCGTTGTTGACTGTTGCGCTGATGGCATTGAGCGTGCCATCGGCTTTGGCCCTTATATCTCCCATGGTGGCATTTGCCTGATCCATCACGCCCGTCATCTTTGCAATCACGGCGGAGAGTTCAATCGGTTCCTGGCCGCGCAGCGTCGCTCCGCTGGGTGCCTGCTGAGCCTGGTCGGTGCCATCATGGATGAGCAAGAACTTGTCTCCGACAAGGCCGTCGGATTCCACCGTNNAATTTGCCAGATGGACGATCCGGTATCTGAATTGCGCTGACCTGGCCCGCGTTAAAACCAGAGACTTTGACCTTAGTCCCTGGCGAGATTCCGTTCGTGTTGGTCAGTTCGGTAAAGAAATCCACATGGTGGTTAAAGGCCTCGTGGCTATTTCCGATCAGGAACAACCCGACACTGAACAGCACGACAGCAGAGAAAACGAATACGCCAATGGCGGCATAATTGATTTTCATATACAAGACTCCGAGACAAGCTGTCGCACGACTTCGTTGTCGCTTTTCTCTAATTCAGAAGCCGTGCCAAAGCCGACCAGGCGACCTTGGTCGAGTACGGCGATGTGGTCGGCAACTCTCCGCGCGCTGCGCACATCATGGGTGACGATGACGAGCGTCGTATGAAGATCCTTCTTCACTTTGATGAGAAGGTTGTCTATCTCTGAAGCGGTGATCTGGTCAAGCCCGCTGGTGGGCTCGTCGGCCAATAGCAGCTTTGGATTCAGGACAAGAGCGCGTGCCAGACCAGCCCGCTTGCTCATGCCCCCCGAAAGCTCGGCGGGCATTTTATCTCTGTCGTGATCGAGCCCAACACGCTTGAGCGTTTCCTCTATGGCATGCTTGATCTCGGGTAAAGACTTCGTCTTATCCAGGCGGTGGAGCGGCAAAGCAAGATTCTCTCCCACNNCAAACTTTTCCGCTGTCTGGCTTGAGCAGGCCATCCATTAATTTGAGAGTGACGGTTTTGCCCGTGCCGCTGCGCCCCAGGATGCAAAGCGCCTCACCCTTACCCAGCTTGAACGATACGTCGTCCAGGACCTTTTTGTTCGCGAAGGTTTTGGATACGTGCTGGAACTCAACTGCCACGGCATTGCTCATATGGCTTGCCCGGGAAAGAAAAAGAAGATGACCTTCACCAGAATGACATCCACCACGATGATCAGAAGCGAGGATAGGACCACGCTGTTCGTGGCAGCCCGTTGCACTCCTTGGGATCCTTCGTTGGTGGTGTATCCGAAATAACCCGACACGGTACCGATAATGAGGCCGAAAACCGAGGTCTTAAGTGTGGGGGGAATAAAGTTAGCCCATTCCACGGTCTTGAAAGCGCTGGTCACATAGAGTTGCAGGGAAATGTGAGAAGTGAAGTGCTCAGAGAAAAATCCTCCGGCCAAGCTGGCGAAGTCCATGAATACAGTCAACAGCGGCAAAACGAAAATGCAGGCGACGATCCGTGTCACCACAAGCATCTTGAAGGAGTCCACCGACAAAGATTCGATTGCGTCGATCTGCTCGGTAACACGCATATTGGTTAAACCAGCGCCAATGGCCGCGCCTACTCTTCCCGCGACCAGCAGTGCAGTGACCAACGGCCCCAGTTCATTGAAAAATGCGGCCGATTGCAAAGTCGGAATCATGGCTTCCGCGCCAAACTGCACCAGAGTGCTCCGGGTATGCATCGACATCACAACACCGAGAGCGAAACCCGCCGCTAAAATGAGCGGGAGCGAACGCCAGCCAATCTCCTCGATCTGACCCAGGAAGAACTCCCATTCAAGCGGAGGCTGAAATGCACCTACCAATGCCTTGACTCCAAAACAGCTGACTTTTCCAATAAATGTGAAAAAGTCTCTTAACCTCAAAATTGCTGACTTCGCGAATTCACGATTTGATGCCCAGAATGCGAAATATTCGTTTTCCATCCAAAATTCCCCTACCATCAATTCCCGCGGCCAAGTCTTCAATCCAGGCGAGCCTTAATCCAGGTGGACCTTGGGCTCGACGGACATGCCGGGCCGCAACTTATCCAGGTCGCGTTGATTCGGGTTGAAGCGTATCCGCACCGGCAGCCGCTGTACGATCTTGACATAGTTTCCAGTCGCATTCTCGGGCGGGAACAGGCTGGATCGATCTCCGGTCGCGGCTGGCATAAACTCGACCTCGCCAAGAAACGACTCATCGAGGGAATCCACTTCAATGGTTACACGCTGCCCAACGTGCATCTTTCGGAGCTGTGTCTCCTTGAAGTTCGCGGTCGTCCAAACATTGTCAATCTGGACCACCACGATCAGTTGCTGCCCTTGTGAAATTCTGCCTCCGATTTCCGCACTGCGCTGGCTCGCGATCCCGTCGACCGGAGCCACAATATGGCAGTAGCTCAGGTTGAGAAGAGCCGTATCCAGCTGCGCTTTCGCCGAGTCCACGTTGGCTTTGCGGGAATCGACGGTTGCCTTGTGAATCGTGATCTGACGAGGTAAATTCACCTTGTCCTCGGAATGTTTGGTCTGCTGCTGGC